>JAPKCG010000113.1 GCA_028823055.1 Sphingomonas bacterium | reverse complement strand
CCATGGTCCCGGAATCGCTGACGAGGATATGCCCCACATCTTCGAGCGCTTCTGGCGAAAGGATCGGCGCAAGACTGATGGCGCGGGGCTGGGGCTTGGGATCGTCCAGCGGCTCGCACAGGCGCATGGAGGGGCGATCACGGTCGAAAACCCGCCCGGCGGCGGAGCGCTATTTCGTGTCACCTTCGCGGCTGCCCCATCGGACAGATAAAGCCGCCCGTCAGGTCTCTGTCAGAAGTCTGGTCGATGGGTTGCCGCAATGGAGGTGACCATGCCCGACACTGCGCATTCCGCTGCCGCTTTCCCTGCAACGTCTAAAGCCAAACACATTCGTGTGTGGGATTTGCCGGTGCGGCTATTCCACTGGCTCCTGGTCGTCACGATCTTGATCGCGTTCCTGTCCTCAGAAGAGGAAAGCGCGCTCGCGCCTTGGCATATCCCCGCCGGGTGGATTGCCGCCGTCCTCATCGCGTTTCGGCTTGTCTGGGGTTTTGTAGGCGGCGAGCATGCACGCTTTGCCGATTTCCTCAAACCCGGTCGGATCGGCCATCATCTTGCCAGCCTGTTCTCGGGCAAGCCCGAGCGCTCGATCGGGCATAATGCGCTAGGCGGCGTAGCGATCATCGCTCTGCTCGGGACAGTCGCTGGCATCATCTACACCGGCGCGACGATGCAGGGCGATGCTGGCGAGGAGCTCCACGAAACACTCGGCAACATCCTGCTCGGCCTGATCGCGCTTCATGTAATTGCGGTGATCGCGATGTCGGTGCTGACCAAAGACAATCTGATCAGCGCATTCGTCACGGGACGCAAGCGTGCTGACCAACATCCCGGCATCAGCGATGCGCGTCCGCCCGCTAGCGTGGCGATCCCAATCGCGGCGGTCGCGATGGGGAGTGCCGCATACGGTATCACGCTGATCGATCCAGTCGCCTTTGTCCCTGGGGCGCATGCCGAGGCCGGTGAGGCTGGCGGTGGCGAGGCGGGCGAAGACGGCGATGACTAGACTGGCCATCCACCGCGAACGTCATCTCGTCTCGCGCATCGGCTGGCTTCGGGCAGCGGTGCTCGGCGCGAATGACGGCATCGTCTCGACCGCTAGCCTTATCATCGGGGTCGCGGCGGCGGCCTCAAAGCCCGGCGATATCCTGATTGCCGGGGCCGCGGGGCTGGTCGCGGGCGCGATGTCGATGGCGGCGGGCGAATATGTCTCGGTTAGTTCGCAATCCGACACCGAGCAGGCCGACCTCGCGCGCGAGCGCGCGGAGCTGGCCGATAACATCGACGGCGAAATCGATGAACTTGCAGGCATCTATGTCAAGCGCGGCGTCGATCCGGCGGTCGCCGACACGGTGGCGCGGCAGCTAATGGCGAAGGACGCGCTCACGGCGCATGCCCATGATGAGCTCGGCATTTCGGAGATGACGACCGCCCGCCCGATCCAGGCGGCGCTTACCTCGGCTGCGACCTTTACTGCTGGCGCAGCCCTGCCGCTGGCGATCGTATTCGTGGCACCCTCGGAGTGGCTGGTCGCCATCGTCGCCACCGCATCGCTGCTGTTTCTCGCATTGCTCGGTGGGGTTGGCGCGCGCGCAGGCGGTGCGCCGATTGCCGCAGCCACGATACGCGTCACTTTCTGGGGCGCGCTTGCGATGGCGCTGACGGCGGGGATCGGGATGCTGGTCGGCACCGCCGTATGACGGCACTCGAACTTCTGGGGCTGATCAGCGCTGGGCTGCTGGTGCAGATCGTCGCGGCGATCACCTATGTCGTGCTTCGGCCAAAACCAGCGGCGGCAGAGGCTTTCCCGATTCGAGTGGCTCCGAATGCAGCCTGGCAGGGCCTGCGCGCTTTTCGCGTGCGCATGCGCGAAGATGAAGACGACGCTCTCACCCAGACGTCCTTCTACCTCGAGCCTGTCGATGGCCAACCGCTCCCGCCCTATCGCGGTGGGCAATTCCTGACGTTCCAGCTCGATCTGCCTGACGCAGTGGGAAGCGTGCGCCCGGTGACGCGCTGCTACTCGCTGTCGGACCGGCCCGACCGACAAGCCTATAGAATCACGGTCAAGCGCATCCCGTCCCCGTCCGACAAGCCCGATCTGCCCCCGGGGCTCGTTTCGAATTACCTACATGAACACGTTAAGCCGGGCACGATCCTTCAGGTGCGTGCGCCTGGTGGGGCCTTTGTGCTGGCCGACGATGCCTCCATCCCGACCGTCCTGATCGCTGGCGGTATCGGCATCACGCCGCTTTTCGCGATGGCGCGCGCGGCACTCGCGGTGCAGCCCGATCGCGCCTTTCATCTGTTCTACGGGATCCGCGACAGCCTCGATCTGGTGTTCGAAGCCAATCTGCTCGCGCTCGCCGAGCAGCACCACAACTTTCACCTTACCATCGTACAGAGCGCTCCACTTCCGGCCGAAGCTGAAGCCGACCGCTTCCACGAGACGGGCTTTATAGACACCGCTCTACTCCGGCGCATTTTGCCGCACGGACAGCATCATTTTTATGTTTGCGGCCCGCCGCCGATGATGGCTAGCCTTGTCCCCGCGCTGCGCGACTGGGGCGTCGCGCACGATGCCGTGCATTACGAAGCCTTTGGCCCGGCGTCGATCGAGTCTGCAGAGGACATTGAAGCGATCCCGCTCGACACGCCGTTGGCGGTGCAGTTCGCGCAAGCCAAACGCACGCTCGACTGGACCGGCGCGGACACCAACCTGCTCGACTTCGCAGAACGCAGCGGCGTCGCGGTTCCCTCCGGCTGCCGATCGGGCAGCTGCGGCACTTGCGAAACGACGATTGTATCTGGAACCGTGCGCTACGCACAGCTGCCGTCGTTCGATGTTGCCGAGGGCCGGTGCCTGCCTTGCGTCGCCGTGCCGACCAGCGATCTGGTGCTCGCCGCATGAGTGGTCTGCGTACAAGCCTGATCAGCCGTGAGGTCATCCCCTTCTATCTGTCGCTGGCTGCGCTTGGTGGCGCGGCACTGGCTATCGATGCGGCCCTTCACCTTGCCAATATCATCTGGGTCGGACGGTATCTCGGTATTCCCGGCGTCGTCCTGATCCTGGCGTCGTCGGGCTATTCGATGCGCAAACGCAAGCTGATCCGTTCGGGCAAGCCCGCCAGCCTGCTGCACTGGCATGAGCGGCTCGCCTGGGCCGGATCGCTGCTGATCCTCGTCCATGCCGGCATCCATTTCAACGCGATCCTGGCGTGGCTCGCGGTGTGGGCGATGCTCATCAATATCGCCAGCGGTCTGACCGGAAAGTATCTGCTTGGCCGGTCACGTACCCGGCTGGAAGCGACGCGGACGCAGCTTCGAGCGCAGGGGCTGTCGGCTGAAGCGCTAGAAGAAAAGACCTATTGGGACAGCCTGACCTTCGACGTCGTCAAGGCATGGCGCGTCGTCCACCTACCGATCACGCTTGCGTTCGGTGTGCTGGCGCTGGCGCACATCATCTCTTCGCTGCTGTTCTGGGGGTGGCGATGATCCGTCGTTGGGCTCTTTGGCTGATCGTTCTGAACCTGTGCGGTTTGATCGCGCTTACCTTTGCATGGCCGCACCTGATGGTCGCGCCGGGACCGCTGATCCCTGAGCATAAGGCGATCGCCGGCGATTGCTTCGCATGCCATGCGCCGTTCACTGGCGTATCTACCAATCGCTGCACCGCCTGCCACAAGCTGCCCGATATCGGCATTCGCACGACGACGGGCGCGCCGATCCTGCATAAGGCCAATGCCATTGCCTTCCACCAATCGCTGACCAAGGCAAACTGCACCGCCTGCCACAGCGATCATAGCGGACCACGCTTAGTAGCGGCTTCGCAACGAAGCTTCGCCCATGCTCTGCTCAAGCCCGAGCTGCGCGGCCAATGCGCCACCTGCCACCGCGCGCCGCCAACACCAATGCACGCGCAATCTGGCAAGAACTGCGCCGCCTGTCACAGCCAGACCGCCTGGAAGCCAGCGACATTCGACCATAGCCGCTTCTTCGCGCTCACCGGTCCGCACAAGGCAAGCTGCTCGACCTGTCACACCGGCGGCGACACCACCCGCTACACCTGTTTCAGCTGCCACGAGCACCAGCCCGCGCAGATCCGCGCGGAACATGCCGAGGAAGGCATACGCAACATCGAGAACTGCGCGCGCTGCCACCGCAGCGGCTCTGGTGAAGGGGGCGAAGGGCGCGAAGGCGGGGACGATGATTGAGCCCGGCAAATTCACTGGCCTGACGGCTGTGGCTGCTGGCGAGCGGCTTGTGGCGGACGGCCCCAACGAGTTGCCCCGTGCCGGGCGGCGATCGGCTCTGCGGATCGTGCTGGAAGTGTTGCGGGAGCCGATGCTCGCACTGCTCCTGGTTGGCGGTGTTGCCTATCTGCTACTCGGCGACCTGACCGAGGCGTTGATCCTGCTTGGCTTTGCGACCTTCTCCGTCGCCGTCACCGTCATCCAGGAAACGCGCACCGAACATGTGCTGGAGGCGCTCCGCGATCTCTCCAGCCCTCGAGCACTAGTGATCAGAGATGGTGCCCGCGTTCGCGTGGCTGGCCGGGAGGTTGTCCGGGATGACCTGCTGGTGCTGGAACAGGGCGATCGGATCGCCGCCGACGCTGTCTTGGTTGACGCGAACGATCTGCAGACTGACGAGTCGCTGCTGACCGGCGAGTCGCTCCCGGTTGGCAAGATCGTCGCAGATGCCGGCGACGGCACGCATCGCCCTGGCGGCGACGGCCAGCCTTTTGTTTATGCAGGGTCGCTTGTAGCGCGCGGCAGCGGCATTGCGCGGGTGCTGGCGACCGGCCCGCACAGCGAAATCGGCCGGATCGGCCAATCATTGGCAACGCTCGACACCGAGGCTCCTCGATTGCGCCGCGAGACGACGCGGATCGTCACGTGGTGCGCGATTGGCGGGGGCGCAATCGCACTGCTGGTCGTGCTGCTTTACGGCCTGTTGCGCGGTGGCTGGATCGAAGCGGTTCTCGCAGGGATCGCGATCGGCATGTCCATGTTGCCCGAGGAATTTCCTGTCGTGCTGACGGTGTTTCTCGCGATGGGTGCCTGGCGGATCGGCAAAGTCGGCGTGCTGACCCGCAGAGCCGCGGCGATCGAAACGCTGGGATCGGCGACCATACTCTGCACAGACAAGACCGGAACGCTGACCGAGAACCGCATGTCGCTGGCCGAGCTATGGCTGCCATCGGGCACTACCCTGGCGCTTAAGGCAGATGCTGCGGTGCCTGATGCTTTTCACAACCTGATTGCGACAGCGGCACTGGCCAGCGCGGCCACACCGAGCGACCCGATGGAAATCGCGCTGCATGAAGCGCGCATTGCCGTCCCGGCCATTTCGCCGCCTGCCAGCACACTCGCCCACGCTTATGCGCTCCGCCCCGACCTGCTCGCCATGTCGAACATCTGGGATGACAGCGGCACGCTGACGATCGCCGCCAAAGGCGCGCCCGAAGCGATTGCCAGCCTTTGCCATCTGGCTCCCGAAGCGCTTGCGGCGATGACTGTAGCTGTCGAGGCGTTGGCCGTTCGGGGCATCCGCGTCCTTGCCGTAGCGACGGCAACGGCGCCTGATAGGCACTGGGCAAAATCGCAGCACGACTATGATTTCACCCTCGCCGGATTGGTTGGCTTGGCCGACCCACTCCGCCCGAGCGTGGTCGCCGCCATCGCCGAATGCCGCAGCGCAGGTATTCGCGTCGTGATGATCACGGGCGATTACGCCGCCACGGCGCGGTCGATCGCCACCCAGGCGGGGATCGCGGAGGGCGACGTGCTGACCGGCGCCGACCTCGCCGCGCTGGACGACGCCCAGCTTGCCGAGCGGCTGAAGACCGTCACCGTCTTCGCCCGCATCATGCCCGAACAAAAGCTGCGCATTGTCCAGGCGTTCAAGGCCGATGGCGAGATCGTCGCGATGACCGGCGATGGCGTTAACGACGCACCTTCCCTCAAGGCCGCGCATATCGGCATCGCGATGGGGAAGCGCGGCACCGATGTCGCGCGCGAGGCATCCGCGATGGTGCTGCTCGATGACGATTTTGGATCGATCGTTCAGTCGGTCCGGCTCGGGCGGCGGATCTATGACAATATCCGCAAGGCGATGGCGTTCATCTTTGCCGTACACGTGCCGATTGCGGGGCTCGCGCTGCTGCCGCTGGTGTTCGGTCTGCCGATCCTGTTTGGCCCGATCCATATCGCGCTGCTGGAGATGGTCATCGACCCGGTCTGCGCGCTGGTGTTCGAGGCCGAGCGTGACGAGGACGACATCATGCGCCGCCCGCCGCGCGACCCGGCAGAATCGTTGTTCTCGCTCCCCATGATCGTCTGGAGCGTATTTCAGGGCTTTATTGCTTTCGGGATGCTTTCCACGCTGTTCTTCGTCGAGACAAAGGCAGGCATGCCCGACACCGAATTACGCGCGCTGATCTTCTTCGCGCTGGTCGCCGAGATCATCGCGCTGATCCTCGTCAACCGCTCGTTCAGCGCGTCGCTTGGCGAAGCCTTGGGTCGGCACAACGCAGCACTGCGGTATGTTCTTGTAGCGATTGCAAGCGTGACCGCGCTGGTTCTGTTCCTCCCACAAGCGCAAACGCTACTCGGGTTCGGGTCGATTGCCTGGAGCGACATGGCCCTGGCTGCGGGGCTCGGCGTTGTTCTGCTTATCGTGCTTGAGGCCTGCAAGCCGCTGGTTCGTCATCTCACGACGAGAGCGTCGCCCCGTCGCCCTGCCGATGATGTGGTGAGCGGCCGCACCCTACTTCCCGGCATCGTTGTGCAGGCCTTGCCCCGCCAGAGGAACGACCAATGAATCGACGGCAAGCACTGATCGGCGGCGGGTCGGCAGTCGCGCTTGGCAGCGCTGCAACCTGGGCAACGCTGTCAGCTATGGGGTCATCGTCGGACTATGCGACGGACATTGCCTCGCTCCGCGCGCCGCTGCCTGACAACGCAAATCTGCGCGACCTTGTCCGCTTTGCCACACTCGCACCGAATGGTCACAATACGCAGCCCTGGCGGTTTCGGGCGGAAGGCCATCGGATCGATATCATGCCCGACTTCACGCGTCGGACGCCCGTCGTCGATCCCGATGATCACCACATCTTCGTCAGCCTGGGCTGTGCAGCCGAAAATCTTTCCTTGGCCTCTGCTGCGCGCGGTCAGCCGGGCATTGTGCGGTTCGATCCGGCCCGCGGCAATGTGACATTCGACTTCCAGCGCGGACCCGCAGAACAATCAGCACTGTTCGATGCCATCGTGAAACGCCAATCGACCCGCGCCGAATATGACGGCCGTGCCGTCAGCACGGCGGACCTCCACAAACTCGCCCGCGCGACAGCCATCCCGGGCGTCAATATGGTGCTGCTAACCGACCGCCGCCGTCTCGACGCCGTGCGCGATCTGGTGGTCGCGGGCAACAGCACGCAAATGGCCGACGCGGCTTTTGTCCGCGAGCTGAAATCCTGGCTGCGATTCAACCCGCATCGGGCGCTGCAGACCGGCGATGGCCTGTACAGCGTGGCAAGCGGCAACCCCGCGCTGCCGGACTGGATGGGGCCGTTTGCATTCGACTGGCTATCGACAGCCGGGTCGCAGAATGAAGCCTATTCTCGCCAGATCCGCTCATCTGCGGGGATCGCGGTGTTCGCTGGCCAGCGTGCGGACCCGGCGCACTGGGTGGCTGTCGGACAGGCATGCCAGCGCTTCGCGCTCCAGGCGACGGCACTCGGTCTGAAGCATGCCTTCATTAACCAGCCGGTCGAGGTCCCCGCGCTGCGGCCAGCCCTTACGGCGCTGGTCGGACTACCGGGCAGACGTCCCGACATCGTGATGCGGTTTGGATATGGTGCTGACTTGCCCTGGTCACCCCGTCGACCCGTGTCGGCTGTGATCGCGACATGACGGCGGTGATCCCATGACGCAGGGCATGGCGCTGCACCTCGTCAAGGGTGCGCATACAGCCATCTGGACATTCTTCGTGATCGCGATTGTCGCAATCTGCCATCGGCCGTCATCAATCTCGCGGCACGGCTCGGCGCGAACTCCGGCCACGGCTTTTTTCCGCAGAATGAAAGTCGTGCGCGATCCCGCTGCGCGGAGGATTTGACGTGAAACGAGCGCTTCTTGCTGCGTCAGTCTATTTTCTTGCGCTGTTTTCCTTGGGGTTCGCCTTGGGGACGATCCGCGTGGTCCTTATCGCGCCGCGCTTCGGGGCGCTTGCTGGAACGATCGCCGAAGTGCCGATCATGCTCGTCGCTGCCTTTTGGGCCTGCCGCTGGATGATACGACGCTGGCGTGTGCCAAGTGCGCGCGTGACACGCTGGGCGATGACAATATGGTTCCTTGTGCTTTTGTTCGTGTTCGAAACCGTTTTGGGCGCTGCGCTGTTCGGGCGGACGGTGGTCGAACAGTGGGCGGCGTTGGCGACGTCGACCGGCCAGCTTGGTCTGGCCGCACAAATTGTCGCAGCACTGTTTCCGACGATGGTCGGAAGACGCGAGGGTGGGTGACATGTTTTCGGGCGGGCGGAATCTCTGTCTATTCGACGATCAAAACCCGAACCCGTTTCCCGTAATTTCTGACCAGCGCGTCGCCACTGCTTCCACGCAAACCCAGTCGTTGCGGTCCCTCAGCGTCTAATGATCGAATTGGATCGCTGACCGTCGGGTTTTGAGCACTCACTTTGGCTGTCGGAACGACGGCGATTAGGGTGCAAAGCAGACCCGCCTTTATGCACGCCATCCTGCGCTAGAGCACTCCAGTCCATCAAAGCGGCTTTACATCATCATGAGGGTACGCGCA
>JAPKCG010000112.1 GCA_028823055.1 Sphingomonas bacterium | reverse complement strand
CGGCCAGGCCCCTCAGACGAGCGAGCGCGGATAGAGCCCTTCGCCGACTCCTCGCAAATTCCAACCTTTCTGGTCAGCCGGTTGGCGTCGTCGCATGTCACGGTCTGCCTGTCGGGAGACGGCGGGGATGAGATTTTTGGCGGATATAACAGGTATTTGACGGGAACTGAGATTGCCAACGCCGCGCGTGCCCTGCCGGCGGGACTGCGCGCGCCAATGGCGGGAGTCATGGGCGCTCAGCCCACGCTCGCTCTGGCCGAAAGCGTCAATTCGTGGTTGCCCAAACGCAGTCGCTATATGGGGCTGTCTGACCGAATTCGTAAGGCGGCGGATACCGTGCGCGATCCAGAACCGCTGAGCATGTATCGTAACCTGGTGTCGCACCAGGTCGATCCTGACCGAATGATCCTTGGACATCGCGAATATCCCGGACTTTCCGATATCGCGTTGCCAGTGCTTACCGATCCGCGCGCGATTATGATGTATCTCGACACAGTGACGTATCTGCCAGACGATATTCTGACGAAAGTAGACCGTGCTGGCATGGCCGTCGGGCTGGAAGCGCGTGTGCCGTTTCTCGACCACCGGATCGTCGAACGTGCCTGGTCGCTACCGATGGAGGCCAAGATCAATGGACGAACCGGCAAGAAGATCTTGCGCACTATTCTTGCCAAATATGTTCCCGACGCGTTGATCGAGCGACCAAAGGCTGGATTTTCGGTGCCGATTGCGGCATGGCTGAAAGGTCCGCTTCGTGAGTGGGCGGGTGATTTGCTCTCCCCGGCACGGATTGCCCGGCAAGGGATATTCGACCCGGCGTTGATCGAGTCCATGCTGAACGACAATGCGTCGGGACGTCGCGCGCTCCATTCGCAATTGTGGGACGTTCTGATGTTTCAAGCGTGGCATGATTGCTATGGCGGCGCATCGATCCCGTTCGGAGCAGACGATGAGGGCTGAGCGGATAGCGTGAATCGGGCGCAGGATAGCTGAAACCTGCTTGTTTCATCTGGTTCGAGACGACCGGGCGTGCACTTTGGCGATCTTGCTGCTAGCCGCATCGTCGAGTTTCAAGGTCAAGGTCCCAACAGCATGACGTCGATCACGCTATCTTCCGAGCTTGCGGCGCGGGCGCGCGCCGCTGACACATTGTGGCTGGTGACGGGCGCCGCCGGTTTCATCGGTTCCAACATCGTTCAAACGCTGCTCGATCTGGGCTGCCGGGTAAGGGGGATTGATAATTTCTCTACCGGTTCTCGCGCGAATCTGGATGAGATCGCTCAAATGGTCGGTCGCGCCAAATGGGCCAACATGGATTTCGTCGAGGCCGACATTCGCGACCGCGTGGCGTGTGAACGCGCCGTGGCGGACGCTGGAATCGTTCTCCATCAGGCTGCGCTGGGTTCGGTGCCGCGATCGATCGATGAACCGATAACCACCAACGACGTCAATGTCGGCGGATTCGTCAACATGCTCGACATGGCGCGCCGCGCAAATGCGCGGTTCGTCTATGCGGCGTCCAGCTCGACTTACGGTGACGAGCCCAATTTGCCCAAGATCGAGGATCGAATAGGACGCCCCTTGTCACCTTACGCCGTTACAAAAGCGGTGAATGAAATCTACGCGGAGGTGTTTTCGCGGACGTACCAATACCATGCTATCGGGTTGCGTTACTTTAACGTATTCGGAGCGCGTCAGAGCCCATACGGTCCTTATTCTGCGGTGATCCCGGCATGGGTGCAAGCGATGCTCTCCGGCGTGCCGATAAAGATCAACGGAGATGGTGAAACGTCGAGAGACTTTACGTATGTCGGTAACGTCGTTCAGGCGAATTTGTTGGCGGCGCTGACCGAAAAACCGGCCAAGGCCGAGGTCTTCAACGTGGCGACCGAGGCGAGGACAAGTCTCAATCAGCTGGTCGAGCTGATCCGGGACGCCTTGCGCGACGTCGGCGTGACATATTCGCTGGCTCCGCAACATGGCGCGGAGCGGGCGGGCGATGTCCGGCACTCGCTTGCGAGCGTCGCAAAAGCTCGTGACTGGCTGGGATATGCACCAACGCACGACTTGCAGGCAGGGCTGGCAGCGGCGATGCCATGGTATGCAGAAACGCTGTCCAAACGGAATGACAATGAAAAACAGTGATGAGAAAATTGCGGTAATCGGGCTGGGCTATGTCGGATTGCCCGTGGCGGTTGCCTTGGCCAACTCATTCGAAACGGTCGTTGGATTCGACGTTTCGACGAAACGAATTGCTGCGCTTGAACAGGGTGTCGATGCAACCGGAGAGATCGTGGGCAGCGATCTGGCGACCACATCGCTGCGACTGGCGGGACCGGATTCGGTCGAGCTGTTACGCGAATGCAATTTCTTTGTCGTCACGGTCCCGACGCCGATCGACGCACATAATAATCCCGACCTTGAACCAATTCGCTCGGCGTGCCGATTGATCGGTCCGTATCTTCGGCCCGGTGCCGTCGTCGTGTTCGAATCTACCGTCTACCCAGGTGTTACCGAGGATATTTGCGGTCCGCTGTTGGAAGCCGAGTCAGATTTGGTGCGCGGCAGGGATTTCCACCTCGGTTATTCGCCCGAGCGGATAAACCCAGGCGATAAAGAGCATCGGCTTGAGTCGATCGTAAAGGTCATCGCTGCGGAAGATTCGGCCACCCTTTCACGACTCCGAACTGTTTATGGTGCCATCGTAACGGCCGGTCTTCACGAAGCGCCGACGATCAAAGTTGCCGAAGCGGCGAAGGTGATCGAAAACACGCAACGCGATCTGAATATCGCGTTGATGAACGAACTGGCAATCATCCTCGACAAGATGGACGTGCGGACCGCAGATGTCCTTGCCGCCGCCGGGACGAAATGGAATTTTCTGCGCTTCAGTCCCGGACTGGTGGGTGGGCACTGTATCGGTGTTGATCCTTATTACCTGACCCATGCAAGTGAAGCGCTGGGCTATGAGCCTCAGGTAATTTTAGCCGGGCGCCGTATCAATAACGCGATGGGCGCGTTCGTTGCCGAAAAGACCATGGCAATGCAGGGCGCGGCGCGGGATCGCGCCGCGCGTCCGAAGCGGATTGGCGTTCTCGGTCTGACATTCAAGGAAAACGTGCCCGATCTGCGTAATTCCAAGGTGCCGGACCTCGTCGCTGAATTGCAACGTAGCGGCGATGCGGTTGTGCTGGTCCATGACCCGCTGGCGGATCGGGCAGAGGCGCTTTCCGAATATGGCATCGATTTGATCGACCTCGACAACTTTGCCGATCTCGATGCGGTGGTCGTTGCGGTGCCGCACGAAGCGTATCAATCGGCGGCGTATCGGTTGATCGAGAGCAGCGCCGCCAACGTCGTCGTCGATATTCGCGCGATGATAGATCGATCGCGCTTGTCTCCGACGGTGAGCTATTGGTCGCTCTGAAGGGGCGCTTGCGTCACCGATAAGCGTTCGCGACTTGCGCCACCGCGCTCGTGCCCGGATCAAGCGCGATCAGACTGTCGGGGTCAGGCCGTTTGCGCTTTTCACGCATGTCCTTGGCCCAATCCAGAACGGACGTGGGGGCAAATTTTCTGGCGTGGGCAATGGCGGCGCTGGCCAGCCCGCGCGGAACGGAGTGAGCGGAGGCTTTCGGGTCGATTCCCATTTCTGCACTTGCCCATTCAACGGCATAATCACTCTGTTGCGGTGGGCGCCCGAACGGGATGACGTCGGCAATGCGCTCGGCGATCACAAAGACATAGGTGGGCATTTGCCAGCCGTTATAGCCGACCCTGCGCTTCATCACCGCCGGATCGCGAACCATCAGCCATGACCGCTCGGTAAAGATCGGAGCGACGAACAGACCGCGAATGGCGTATCCATTTTCCGGCGAAAGTGTGCGGAAAAAGAATTCCGGGCTGAACTGGTAGAACCCGTGCCCCATCTCGTTGTTCGCGGGGACCGCGATGATGAGATGTCCGCCGACCCGTGGCAGCATCATGTAACTAGCAAGCGCGGTCGGACAGTTGAATACATGTTCGAGCGTGCCGCCGTCCAGCACCAGCGAAAACTTGCCATGATGCTGTTCGTCCAATGGCGTATTCAGATCATGAATGACGCGTGCGCCTTCATAATCCGAAATATCCATCGCATCGATTTGTTTAGCGCCCAGTTCACTGAATATCGCGGTGCTGAAGGGATCGTCGGTGCCCGCGACCCGTGCACAGCGTCCGTCATCCAACGCCATGTCGAAATCGGCGAAGGCCGTTGCGACCTGCCGTTCGCTCACCATCATATTTTGGCGCCCGATCGTCAGCGTATCCGTGAAGTCGACGCCAAGTTTTTTGGCGAGCAGCAAAAGTCTGATCGACTGAACCTCGATACCCATTCGATTTTCTCAACCTGTCCTGAATGCTGGTGAATTTGTCATTGCGCGTTTCTCCGAGGGAAAAGGCGAATGCGTATCATGACGCCGAAACGCCGTATCTCGTCATATAAAGCGTGGCCTGTGAGCCAAAGCGCCGCAAGCCAGAAAGCGCCGCCAATAAGCGCGCTCGTGACGATCATCGGCAGTGGCGTGTCGGCGGACCAACCCACCGATATCATCAGACCGGCCGTTGGAACGATCGCGGCTGCGGCGATGAAAGCGTTGATTCCGAAAATCCGCCTGAGGGCACCGTCTTCGATGACAGCAAGGCGCTTGATATGAGGTATGTACAGGATCGCGCCGACGACCACGTCGCCGAGACGCCCCACAGCGGCCATTTCCATGCTAACGAAGCACCCAGCGGTGAAGAATACAAATCCGCAAACCGATCGAAACAATTCGTATCGGGTCTGCCGGGCGAGTTCGTCTCTTAGCACGAATAGCTCGTAACTCATGGCGAACATCATCGATATCGCCTGTGCGACCATCAAGATGGCAAGCGGCGATGCTGCATCGAGCCATTGCGCGCCGAACAATATTCTCACCAACGGTCGGGCGACCAGCGCGATGCCGATCAGGAACGGCCACATCAATGCAAGAGTGATGTGCATCCCCTGCAGATATGTCGTTTTCAGATCACCGGTCGCCCGATTGTCCGCCGCCAGTTTCGCCATCAGAACGCGTGCGGCCGTACCAAATATGTTGGCGTAGACGACGTTGTAGATCGTACTCGCACGCGAATAGATACCGAGCGTTGCGAGGCCCAGGATGCGACCCATCGCGATCTCTGAGAACCGCACTGCAAGCATCGAGAAACCACCGATGGACATGACCCGCGCACCAAAGGCCGCCATTTGACGCCATCCCGCCAGTGAAGGCAGGATGACAAGGTGGCCGGGCGCAGCGATATTGGCACCGACCGCGCCGATCATCGCAAAGGCGATCGCGCCATAACCGGCGCTGAGGTAACTCGCACCTAACAGGGCGGATACGATCGTGACGATCATGCTGCCGATAGATCGTAGCGACAATATGGTTGAAATCGGACCGAAGCGCATTTCCCTTTGCATCATAGCGACGGGGATAAGTTCGAATGCGCCGATCAACGGGACAAAAGCGAGCAGGCGCAGAACGTCTCCCACACCGGGCGCACCGAATAACGGGGTTGCGACGAAACTGCCCGCGAGCGTGACCGCGGCCAGCGCCACGCCCAAAATCGCGTTTATCGTGAATGCCGCGCGGAGGTGGAATTCGTTCAGTCGCTCTTCGCGCGTGATAAAGGTCGCCAACCCGAAAGCAGTGATGATCTGAAGAATGCCGTTTACGGCGAGACCCATCGCGTAGATCCCCATCTCGCGCGGGTCGAGTATTCGGGCCAGCACGACGGTTGCGAGCAGCAGCGAACCGATGGAGAGTGCCTGACCGATCAGCGACCACAGCATTGCGCGACGGACCGATGCCATCGGATCAGCCGCGGGTCCCACACGCTGAAACCGACGACATTGTTCCGCACGTCTGCGTTACGGTGGGTGTCCACCGAAGGGGAGCTGGACGTCGAGCCATATTCCGGGCCGTATAGAAGCGCATTGAAGGCGACAAGTACGGCGCGAGGGAAGCGATGGTCCGCAATTATGGCCTATCGCTTGCCGTCGTAAACGACGATCGGCTATGCGCCATCGGCAAGCTTGTCCGACCAAGCCTGCAGTCAGCGGGATTTGTCCGTTAGGCCGGGAGTTTTTTTTGACAATCCGACAGGTTATCGAACGGCGGGTGCTGGCCCCGCTCCCGCGCCGCCTTAGCCGTTATGGTTACGATTTTTTTCGGTGGCTGGATGTGCGGTCGGGCGGTCGACCCCCGGCGAAACATCTAGCGCTGCTTGCGACCAATGATTTGAGCCGCAGCGGTGCACCCTGGGTGGTGCGCGAGATCGCGGATTTCCTGACGTCCGATGGTTATGATGTCGTGGTCGTGTCGATGGCGGATGGACCGATGCGCGACGAGTTCGAACGGTTGGGCGCGCGCGTGTTGATCGATTGCTATCCCGATCCCCGAGCAACCTATCTCCGTCGGCTGGCCGCACAGGCAAGCGTGGCGGTGGCCAATACCGTCGTGACGGCCGCGTTGGTCGAGGCATGGGCACCGCACGTCCTGACGATGTGGTATCTGCATGAAGTCTCGTTGCTCGAACGGATGCTGGCCGATGGAACGGCCGTCGAGGCGCTGTCGACCGCGCAGCGGGTCTGGGCGGGAAGCGACATGTGCGCCCGCGTGGCCAAGGCGCGCCGGTCAGATATCGAGGTCGTGCCCTACGGCATCGAACCCCTGGAAAAAGGCGCGACGGCTGACGCCGGCCAACGCTTCAAGATCGGCGTATTCGGTTCGATCGAACCCAGAAAGGGGCAGGATCTGGTCATCGCAGCGGTCGATTTACTCGATCAAGCCAGTCGCGACCAGATCGAGGTCCATCTTTACGGGCGGGTGCTGGATGCGGACTTCGCCCGCTCGGTAGCGGCGGGAACGAAAAGGCACCCCAACATCTTCCATCACGGCGAGGTTGATCGCACGGGTTATATTGCCGCCCTGCGAACCATGGACGCGGTTCTGGTGAGCTCTCGCGATGATACCCTTCCGTTGGTTTCGATCGACGCACTGAGCGCGGAGCGTGTGCTGATGTTGACGCCGGACGTCGGTACGCGGTCTTGGCTGACCGATGGGTCCGACGCTTTCATTGCCGACGAGACGAGTGCGGAGGGCATCCGACATCTGATCGACCGGGCCATCGACAGGCGCGCTGATGCGGCATCGATCGGCGCTGCGGCTCGCGCGGTTTTCGACCGGGAATTTTCACAACCTGCGTTTCGCGCGAAGTTTCGTGAAGCGCTTCTAAGCCAATGAGGGGGCAATCTCCCACCAGCGCGATCGAAACGCGACCCGACCTGAACGGTCTTGCCTGCGTCGTTCTTGGGGGCGGTGGGTTCTTGGGGATGAACATCTGTGCCGCGCTTTCGGCGGCCGGAGCGACGGTTCGTGGCTTCGGTCGGCGTCCCCACTTTATCAGCTCGATGCCCGCCGATGGCTGGTTCGAGGCAGAGTTCAATGACGAAGCCGCGCTGAGTGCCGCGTTGAAAGACGCGACCCACGTCATTCACCTGCTGGGTGGCAGCAATCCCGCAACGCACAACTCCGCCCCTGTTGAGGAGTTGAGCGCGAATGTCATTCCGACGCTGCGAATGCTGGAAGCGTGCCGAGTGGAAAAGGTCCGACGGGTTATCTTCCTGTCGTCCGGCGGAACCGTTTATGGGCCAGGTGCGCCCGTGCCGACACCCGAAACCGCGCCGACCGATCCAATCTCGGCTTACGGTATAGGCAAGCTGGCCGTCGAAAAATATCTCGGCCTTTTTCACCACCTTCATGGTCTCGATTACCGAATTCTACGAGTATCCAACCCGTTCGGCCCGTTTCAAAATCCAGGGCGGGGGCAGGGGTTTATCGCGCAGGCGATGAAGCGGGTCATGGGTAACCACCCGATCGAAATCTGGGGGGATGGCACCGTCGTTCGGGATTTCATCTATGTCTCCGATGTTGCCAGCGCCGTCGTTCGAAGCGTCGCGCACGCCGGGGAGCGGAGGGTGTTCAATGTCGGATCGGGCAGGGGGCGAACGCTCACAGAAGTGATCGAGTCGATCGCCGATGTCGTCGGTCATGAACCCGTCGTCCGCATGAAGCCGGGACGCCCGAGCGATATACCCGCAAATGTCCTCGACATTCGGTTGGCACAGGAACATCTTTTGTGGCGACCCGATGTGGCGTGGATGGACGGGTTGCAGATGACATACGACTGGTTGCGATCACAATCCGACTGACGATGAGGGCCAATGAGCCTTGGGAGGTTCAAGATTGCGGCATGGACCCGGAAATTCCATCACTCACCATGTTGTCCCGCACCGTCATCGTCGACCGGGACACATTTGCGTCACGAAAGATCGTCACCATTTCTGTCGTGCGATGGAGCGGTGATTTAAAGTCGTTTCCCGCGAAACGCACGTTTCGGATATGTCCTGCCACGAATCCGACGCCGATGCCGAAGCTGCCGTCAATCAATCCGCAATCGATGAATTTATTGTTGGTCAACTCAAGCCGGTCGATCGTTCGGACCCAGACGGCGTAACCCTGCTTCGTGCCAACCCGAACGAAACTGTTGTCAGTGAACGAAACATCGGCATTTGCGGCAACATAGCCCAGCTCACCCATTTCATCGCAATCGACAAACCGGTTCTTCGTGACAGTCAGGCCGCGGATACCCTGAATGATGAAGGGCTTTTGACATTTCGAGACAAGATTGTTCGAAAACATAAGCTGATAGGCGCGCGTGTCGGTGATCGCGGCATCGTCGGAGAAACCCGACGCCGAAAACCCGCCATGGCGGGTTTCAATTATATTGTCG
>JAPKCG010000573.1 GCA_028823055.1 Sphingomonas bacterium | reverse complement strand
TATATCTTCTCCGTCATCGGGGAGGAATTCGGGCTGATCGCATGTATGATCATCGGGGTCACCTTCCTTGCGATCGTCGTGCGCGTCTTTGTCAAACTGCTCGACGAACAGGATGAATTCAAACTGCTCGCTGCCTCGGGCCTCGCGGTGCAGTTCGGCGCGCAGGCGCTGGTGTCGATGGCGGTCAATACGGGCCTTGCCCCGTCGAAGGGAATGACGCTGCCGTTCATCAGCTATGGCGGGTCGTCGATGATCGCGCTGTCGATCGGGATGGGCTTGCTGCTCGCCTTCACACGCCGCAATCCGTTCCTGACGCGCAGCCCGTATGTCGTGAAATGGGGTGGTGCCCAATGAGCAGGCATTTCGTTCTCGCAGCGGGCGGCACCGGTGGCCACATGGTTCCCGCCGCCGCGCTTGCCGAAGAGCTGACGAAGCGCGGCCATCGCGTTGCGTTGGTCAGTGATGCGCGCGGGGTACGGTTTCCGGGCCTTTTCGACGGCATCCAGACGCATGTTCTGCCGGCCGGCCGGTTCCAGATGAAGAAGCCGCTCGGCTGGCCATCCGCGATCCGTGAGATGTGGCGCGGTCGCGCAATGGCGCGCGAGCTGTATCGGACGTTCAAGCCCGCCGCCGTGATCGGCTTTGGCGGCTATCCCGCGATGCCCGCGCTGCTCGCTGCGTTTTCGGACAAGATTCCGACGGCGGTTCACGAACAGAATGCGGTGCTCGGCCGCGTCAACCGGCTCGTCGCCGGGCGTGTCGACGCGATCGCGACGTCCTATGCGGAGACGGAACGGCTCGCCGCGAAGCATGAGGCGAAGACCCATCTCGTCGGCAATCCCGTTCGCGAGGCGGTGCTGGCGCTGCGCACGCGGGCTTACCCGCTGCTGGAAGAGGACGGCATTTTTCGTGTCCTCGTCACCGGCGGATCGCAGGGCGCCAGCATTCTCAGTCAGGTCGTCCCCGACGGACTCGCGATGCTTCCCGTAACATTTCGCCGCCGGTTACAGGTCACGCATCAGGCGCGTATCGAGGATATCGACGCGGTGCGCGCCAAATATGCGGCGCATGAAATTCCCGCCGAACTGGCGACCTACCTGCCCGATCTGCCCGATCAGCTCGCTTGGGCGCACGTCGTCATCGCGCGCGCCGGTGCGTCGACGATCGCGGAGCTGACGGCGGCGGGTCGCCCTGCGATCCTCGTGCCGCTGCCGTCGGCGATGGACGATCACCAGACGGTGAACGCTCGCGAGATGACCGTTGCGGGTGGCGCGCGGACGATTCCGCAGACCGAATTCACCGCAAAGGAGCTGGCGAAACAGATGCAACGTCTCGGCCTTGATCCCGCCGCGCTCGAAAATGCGGCCGGCCGGGCGAAAAGCGTCGGTCGCCCCAAGGCGGTCAGCGATCTCGCCGATCTCGTCGAAAGCCTCGACGCCCCGCTCGCGCGGCTGCCCGTCGGCGCCCCGCAGAACAAGGCAGCGTTCGCATGAAGGGTGTCGCAACCGATATCGGCACGATCCATTTCGTCGGCATTGGCGGCATCGGCATGTCCGGGATCGCCGAGGTCATGAAGAATCTCGGCTATGACGTCCAAGGGTCCGACATCGCCGAGGGTTATGTGATCCAGGGCCTGCGCGACAAGGGCATCCGCGTCGCGATCGGGCATCAGGCGAGCAATGTCGATGGCGTCGCGGTCGTCGTCGTCTCGACCGCGATCGTCCGGTCGAACCCCGAGGTCGAGGCTGCGCTCAACCAGCGTATTCCCGTCGTCCGCCGCGCCGAAATGCTCGCCGAACTGATGCGCCTGAAATGGGCAATTGCAGTGGGCGGCACCCATGGCAAA
>JAPKCG010000572.1 GCA_028823055.1 Sphingomonas bacterium | reverse complement strand
CTTCAATCCGAGCTTTTCCTTCCGTCTCGTTCATACTGTGATCGCTGCCTATCTGACGACGGCGCTCGTAGTCGGCGGCGTCGGTGCTTGGCACCTCCTCAAGGACAAGACGAACCCCGGCGCTCGAAAAATGTTCTCGATGGCGATGTGGATGGCCGCACTGGTCGCGCCGATCCAGATATTCGCTGGCGATGAGCACGGCCTCAACACGCTCGAACATCAGCCGGCCAAGGTCATGGCGATGGAAGGACATTATCAAAGTCATCCAAACGGCGCGCCGCTGATCCTGTTCGGCATCCCGAACCCGGCGCAAAAGCGCATCGATTATACGATCGAAATCCCCAAGCTTTCCTCACTGATCCTCAAGCATGATCCGAACGCACCGCTGGCCGGTCTCGATACGATTCCAGAAAACCGGCAGCCTCCCGTTGCGATCCTGTTCTGGTCTTTCCGGATCATGGTGGGCCTCGGTTTCGCCATGCTCGGGCTTGGTATCTGGAGCCTCGTCGCACGCTTTCGAGGCAGGTTGTACGACTGGCGTTGGCTTCAACGTGCGGCCATTGCGATGAGCCCGGCCGGGTTCGTCGCAGTGATCGCCGGGTGGGTTACGACCGAGGTGGGGCGGCAGCCCTATACCGTCTATGGTTATCTCCTGACCACGCAGTCGCATTCCCCGCTGGCAGCACCCGCGGTCGCCGCCTCGCTTCTCGCCTTCGTCGTCGTGTACTTCTTCGCCTTCGGTTCCGGCGGGTATTACCTGCTTCGGATGATGGCCAAGACCCCGGAGCGCCATGAGAGCGAGCCCGACCATATGCCGCAGCGTGCGGCCGGCATAACGCCGGCACCGGGTGTCGACCCCGTTAAGTCGCCTCCGGAGTGATCTCATGACGTACAGTTTCGACCTGACGACGATCTGGGCCGCGATCATCGCCTTTGCGGTATTCGCCTATGTCGTGATGGACGGGTTCGACCTCGGTATCGGCATTCTGTTCCCCGGCTTCACGGTCGGCGAAGAGCGCGACCAGGCGATGAACTCGATCGCGCCGGTGTGGGACGGTAACGAAACATGGTTGGTGCTGGGTGGGGGAGGGCTCTTCGCAGCCTTTCCGCTGGCCTATGCGATCATCCTGCCGGCAACCTATCCGCTGATCATCGCGATGCTGTTGGGGCTGGTCTTCCGCGGCGTTGCGTTCGAGTTTCGCTGGCGCGATCCGCGGCACCGCGGATTCTGGGATCTCGCCTTTGCGGGCGGTTCCACGATCGCGGCTTTCTCGCAGGGCGTTGTTCTTGGGGCGATCCTCCAGGGCATCACAGTCGTCGACAATGCCTATGCCGGGGGTTGGCTGGACTGGCTGAGCCCCTTCACGATGCTGACGGGGATCTCGGTCGTTCTGGGATATGGCTGGCTCGGATCGACCTGGCTCGTTTGGAAGGTGGAGGGGTCTGCGCAGACCCGAGCACGTCATCGTGCGTTTTGGCTGGCGATTGCAACGCTCGTCGCGATGGCGGCGGTGAGTGCGGCGACGCCGCTGCTCCATTACGACTATTGGCGGCGATGGTTTTCGGTGCCGGGCGTCGTGTTGACCGCACAGGTGCCGTTGCTCGTCGCGATCGCGGCGGCGACATTCTTCTGGAGCCTCAAGCGGGGTGCGGAGCGACTACCGTTCTTGATCGCGCTCGCCATGTTCCTCCTCGGTTTCATCGGCCTGGCGATCAGCATGTTTCCCTATGTCGTGCCGCGAAGCATTACGATCTGGGATGCCGCGGCACCGGCACAAAGCCAATTCTTCATGCTGGTCGGCACCGCGATCATCAGAGCCGGCGCCTCGCCAAGCGGCGCGAGCGGGG
>JAPKCG010000111.1 GCA_028823055.1 Sphingomonas bacterium | reverse complement strand
TCGTCGGCATGTTCGCGAGCCACATGCCGAGTTTCACCTTGTGCGAGATGTTAGGCGTGCCAGAGGAGGATCGGGAGAAATTCATCCGCTGGATCCATTTCCTCGAAATGTCGCTCCAGCTCGCCGCCGAGCAAGAGGCGCAGGGCGCCACGGAACTGACGCCTGAATTGCAGGGCTTCATCGCGCTGTTCAATCACAATGTCGGCGAAATGTTCGATTATGGTCGCACCATGCTGCTCAAGCGGCGCGAGAACCCGCAAAACGACCTGATGAGCGCGATCGCCAATGCGCGGATCGATGGAGAGTTGCTGCCCGAGGAATTTCTCGACGGATCGTGGCTGCTGATCGTGTTTGCCGGCAACGACACGACGCGCAACACACTGTCGGGGGCGATGAAATTATTTACCGAGCATCCCGACCAGCGCGAGAAGCTAAAGGGTGACATGAGCCTGCTCCCCAATGCGGTGCATGAGATCACACGTATGATCAGCCCGGTCATCTATATGAAGCGGATTGCGACCGGGGATGTCGAAATCGGAGGACAGCGGATCGCGGAGGGGGAAAAGGTCATCATGTGGTATGGTGCCGCCAATCGCGACGCCCGCGTCTTCGCCGATCCCGACCGGTTCGACATTGCGCGCGCGAACGCCGAAAAGAATATCGCTTTCGGTTACGGCCCGCATATCTGCATCGGACGGCTCGCCGCGCAGGTCCAGCTAGAAGAAAGCTATCGCCAGATCTTCCAACGCTTCCCCGACATGCGGATGGACGGCGATTACGACGTCGCGCCGAACAATTTCGTCCATGGCATCCGGCGGCTGGAAGTCGCGTTCACACCTGAGAAGGGGTGAACGCCGAACCCGGCAGCGAGCTGCGTTTATGGTCGAGTTGAACTTCGCGCCGTAGCGATTGCTTGTCGCGGTTACAGGTCAGCAAGGCATCGTCTGCGAAACGGACGGCGAAGTTGCCATCCTTGATCGATCCGTCGATCGTCCGGTCCTCGATCCCATCGGCATGGCCGACATAGGCGAGGCTCGCATCAAATTGGTTGGTCCAGAAAAACGGCGTGTCGCCATAATCCCCATCGATCGCACCGGTGAGCGAACGGGCAAGCCATTGGCCATGACGTTGCGCGACGACCCAATGTTCGACCCGGATCGCACGGCCCAGTCGCGCGTCGGGAACGGACGCGACATCGCCAATCGCATAGATACGTTCGTCAGAGGTGCGAAAGCCGCCGTCGACCGCAATACCGCCGCCCACGTCCTTCGCCGCCAGCCGCAATTTCGCAGCGTCGGCCAGATCGGTACGCGGCGTGACCCCCGTGCCGACGACAAGAAACGCGCCCGCAACCGACGATCCATCGTCGAGCGTTGCATGCCGGCCGTCAAAGGCCGTGACCTTCGTGCCCAACCGGAATTCGACGCCCTTGTCTTTGTGAAGCGACCGGACGAATGCGCCGACCTCGGGGCCGGTGACATCGGCCAGTGGCACGTCGTCGGCACCGACCACCGTTACGCCGAGCCCGCGCTGCGTCAGCGCCGCGGCGGCTTCCAAACCGATAAAGCTGGCACCGACGACGATCGCGCGATCCGCTTTATCGGCGGCGCTGACGATTATCTCCGCATCGTCGATCGTGCGGATCAGGAACACGTTATCGCCATCCGCACCGTCGAAATCGGGCATCACCGGTTCGGCTCCGGTGGCGATGACGAGCGTGTCATACCCGACCTCCTCACCATCCGTCAGCACGACTACCCGCGCCGCCGGGTCGATACGATCGACAACGGCGTGCGCACGCATCCCCGCAAGATTCGGCAGGGCGGTGTCGCCGCGATCGCCCTCTCCGTTCAGATACGCTTTCGAACAGGCGGTGCGATCATAGGGCGCGGCGGGGTCTGCATCGAGAACGGTTGCGATTACGCTCGATCGCGCGAGCATTTCGGCGCACGCATGGCCTGCTGCGCCGCCGCCGATGATGACGACATGGCCGGGGTTCCTGTCCGGCCCCTGATGGCAGTCAACGGCTTTCCTCTTTCCCGTGACGCGGACCTTGCCGTCTTCCTCGACGATATCGAACAGGTCGAGCGGGGCGAAGGCGGGGGCACCGACAGCTTCGCCGCTATCGATGGAAAAACGCGCATGGTGCCAAGGACATCGTAGCTCACCATCAATGACGATGCCATCGCTGAGCGGCGCACCGTGATGCGTGCATTCCCCCGCCAGCGCGCAGATTTTTCCGCCGTGGCGAACAAGGATGACAGGTTTGCCATCGAAACAGCCAGCAACGGGCTTACCCTCCGCCACGTCGCTACCGTCAATGCCCTCGCTCAGATCGGCGCCCAGATCGATATCGCCCACGTCATTTCCCTCATTCTGCGACAATGATGAAGTCAAAGAACGATTTGCATGGGCATTCGTGCCGCTCGGTATAGCCCGGCGACACCGGCGTAGACCGGTTCACTAACGTGCCCCGAAACGGGGGACGTGTCATCGATGTTGAAACGGTGGTGGACAGGGCTGGATTCGAACCAGCGTACGCTTGCACGGGCAGATTTACAGTCTGCTGCCTTTAACCACTCGGCCACCTGTCCCTTGGGCCGCTCTTCAAAGCGAGGCGGCTCAATGGCGAAGGCGAGGCCGTGTGTCAACGCGTTGCAAGCGTTTCGTCGTCGCGCTTGCGCCCGCCCGCCACGACGCATAGCAGAAGCGCAATCGCATTGCCGGGGAGAGACCATGCGCCACCTGTTAGTCGCCACCGCCGCCATCACGGTCGCCGCCGCCCCGATCGCGGCGCAGGATCGCGGCGCGGTCAATCAGATCATCGATCAGGGCACCAACCACAGTCAGGTCATGACGACCGCGCAGCATCTGTCCGACGTGATCGGCCCGCGCCTCACCAATTCGCCCGCGATGCGCCGGGCCGAGGCCTGGACGATGGCGAAGTTCAGCGAATGGGGACTGAAAAACGTCCATCGCGAAGGGTTCGCCTTTGGACGTGGCTGGAGCGTCAATCGATCGAGCGTGCGGATGGTGACGCCACGCAGCGTGCAGCTGACCGCGATTCCCGTCGCCTGGACGCCCGGCACCAACGGCACCGTCACCGCGCCCGTCATCGTTGCGCCGATGAAGCGCGAATCGGATTTCGCGAAATATCGCGGGCAGCTGGCCGGGAAGGTCGTCATGGTGAGTTTCCCCGAAGCGGCATCGGACCCGACCGATCCCGCGTTCAAGCGACTGACGGGCGAAGACCTGGCGAAACTCGATACGTTTCGTCAGCCGAGTTACGATCCCGAGGAAATCGACCGGCGTTCGAAGCGGCTCGATTTCGCGAAGAAGCTCGACGGTTTTCTAAAGAGCGAAGGCGCGGTCGCCGTCGCGACGATGGCGTATCGTGACGGCAAACTCGTCAGCGGGGAAGGCTATCTGTTCGGCACCGACGAGACGGCATCGCTGCCCGCAGTCCAGATCGCGCAGGAGGATTATCTGCGCCTCGCACGGCTGGCCAAGAGCGGCACCGCCCCCACGCTTGAAATCACGAGCGATGTCAGTTTCGACGACAGCGACCCGCAAGCCTACAATATCATCGCCGAAATTCCCGGCACCGACCCAAGGGCAGGCTATGTCATGGCAGGCGCGCATCTCGACAGCTGGGTCGCGGGCGATGGATCGGCGGATAATGGCGCGGGCTCGGCGGAAATCATGGAGGCCGCGCGCATCCTGAGCGCAACGGGTGTCCGCCCCAGGCGAACAATCCGCTTTGCCCTGTGGGCGGGTGAGGAACAGGGCATATTGGGGTCGATGGCCTATGTCGAAAAACATCTGGCGCATCGAGGGCCAATGGGTGGTGGTGCCACCGATGTCGGCGGCAACGGGATGCAGCGTTATTACGGCTATACCAATCGCTGGCCGATCACGCCGCTGGCGGGATTCAACGATCTGGCCGCCTATTTCAACATCGACAACGGATCGGGCAAGCTGCGCGGCCTTTACGCGGAGGGTAATCCCGCCGTCGTGCCGATCTTCCGCGACTGGCTCAGCCCGTTCGCGTCAATGGGCGCATCGACCGTCGTGATGCGCCCGACGGGGGGCACCGACCATGTGTTCATGCAATCGGTCGGCGTGCCTGGGTTCCAGTTCATCCAAGACCCGCTCGATTATGGCAGCCGCGTCCATCACAGCGGGATCGACACGTTCGACCATCTGAAGGCCGACGATATGCGTCAGGGATCGATGATCCTGGCATCGGTCCTGCTCAGCGCTGCCAATGCGGACAAGCCACTGCCGCGTCCGCCATTGCCGACGCAACCGGTGACGACGGATCCCTTCGCCTACACCCAGGCGGACGATTAATGGCGCGCCGTGGCCATCGTCCATCGACGGGCACCGCCGGGCGCCCTCGCATGTGGGGGCGTCACGCGGTGCTTGCCGCGCTCGCCAACCCCGAGCGCAATGTTCGCAAATTATGGGGAACGCGCGAGGCGCTGGCTTCGCTCGAACTGCCATCGGTGCTTCCCGTCACCTTCGCCGATGTTGCCGATCTCGGGCGGCTGGTGCCCGGCGATGCGCCGCATCAGGGGCTGGTGGCGGAGGTCGATCCGCTTGAGGATATCTGGCTCGGCGACCTTATCGAACAGGGGCGCGACAGCAATCGCCCGCTCGTCGTGCTCGATCAGGTGACCGATCCTCACAATGTCGGCGCGATCCTGCGTTCGGCGGCGGCGTTCGACGCGCTCGGCATCGTCACGCAGGACCGCCACTCGCCGCCCGAATCGGGGACGGTCGCCCGGTCGGCATCAGGCGCGCTCGAAACCGTGCCGTGGGTGCGCGTCGTCAACCTTGCGCGCGCGCTCGATGAGATTGGCGAGGCGGGCTATTGGCGGATCGGGCTGACCGGGCATACCGAGCAGACGTTGGGCAAGGCGCTCGACGATCTCGGCCCCGACCGCGCGGTTGCGATCGTGCTCGGCGCGGAAGGCGAAGGGATGCGGCATAATACGCAGGCGCATTGCGACGAGCTCGCCAAGCTGCCGATCAGCCTGAAGGTCGAAAGCCTCAACGTGTCGAATGCAGGCGCGATCGCGCTCTACGCGGTGGCGGCGCGGGGCTGAGACGGGCGTCCACGCCCCTATCGGCCCCGCATCGGAGCCGAACTTTGCCCACCGCCACCATCGCGTCATTCTTTGCGACGATCGGCCGGGGGCAATGGCGGGGGGCGGGTCAGTCTTCTTCGGCGATCCGTACCTTCAGCCCATCGAGCGCGTCGGTGAATTCGATCTGGCACGACAGGCGCGAATGTTCGTCGCGGTCCATCGTCGAATCGAGCAAGTCGTTCTCGTCCTCGCTCATTGGTTTCAGTTTGCTCGCAAACGCCGGGTCGACATGGACGTGGCAGGTCGCACAGCTGCAGCAACCACCACATAAAGCGAGGATTTCGTCGATGCCATTGTCACGAATGACCTCCATCACCGAAAGGCCGACATCGCCCGTGATTTCGCGTTCTTCCCCCTCACGCGTCACGACGATAAGCTTGGGCATGTCATTCTCCATTCAGTGTCATGCGCGCCATGCCGTGCCAGCCCGCCCGGATCAAGTCGGCGCTAACGTCGGCGCTCCAGCCGCACGACGACCTGAGACGCCATCATGGGCCTGAGCGAAGCGCAGTTGCACGCCGATCTCCACCGACTGGCAGAGGCCGAACCCGCCTTTGCCGACGCACTCGAACGGGTCGGCTATCCGGCGCCGCGAATCAGGGATCGGGGTTATGCCACGTTGCTGCGCACGATTCTGGGGCAGCAAGTCAGCGTAAAGGCCGCCGATTCGGTCTGGCGAAAGCTGGCCGAGGCGCTCGACGACCCGACCGATCCGCAGGCGATCGCCGCCGCGAGCGATGAAACGTTACGCGCCTGCGGATTTTCTCGCCAGAAATCGAGCTATGCCAAAAGTCTTGCCGACGAAGTGACGAGCCGGCGGCTCGATCTGGACGATCTGCCCCGCGATGACGAAGATGCGATCACGGCGCTCACCCGGGTCAAGGGGATCGGACGCTGGTCGGCGGAAATCTACCTACTGTTTGCCGAAGGGCGCGGCGATATTTGGCCCGCAGGCGATCTGGCGGTGCAAATAGAGGTCGGGCGCATTCTGGGCCACAAGGCGCGTCCGTCGGAAAAGCTGACGCGTGAACTGGCGGAAGCGTGGCGGCCATATCGCGGTGCTGCGGCGATTTTCGCCTGGCATCATTATGGAGCAGGCGCAGATGCGTCACCGGTATGAGATGATCGCGCGGTCCCCGGCGATCAGCTCCGATACGGGCTTCTGATGTTCGCCATCCAGCCGGCAGCGGGCGCAACGCGGGTTGCAACACCCTTTGGCCGGGTCTTGGCGGCCTGCAGATCGATCGGTTCATGAAAAGCGAGACCGGCCAGACCCGAATCGATCCAGACGACATCGGCCGCGACGTGATCGACCATGCCCAGCGAGATGATGACGATCGTATCGGGTTTCAGCTTTTCCGCCTGGCCGATGCACAGGCCGGACTCCGACACGTTGACGACGCGATGCTCGGTCGGCCCCGTACCATCGGTGGCGTAAACGAGCGCCCGCAACATCACGCTGGAACGCGCGGCAGCTCTGGGAAAGGATGCAGGTGCGTTCATGCCAACCTTGTTAGCCGAAGAGGTTTAACACTGGCCTAATGGCGACCGATCCGCGATCGCCTCGATCAAGCGAAATATCGCCCTCGCCTGCATCGACATTGATTGACGGGTGACTCGGTGCCCCGCCACGCGCTAGCACGGCGTATCAGCCCCAACCCGGACATCCAGTGACCGACACTCCCAACGCGCTTGCCGACGCCATCCTCGACACGCTGGTCCATCGGATCGGCAAGGACCAAAAAGCCGCGCGCCCGCACGATTGGCTTGCGGCGACGATCCTGACTGTGCGGAACGAGATCATCGAAAAATGGATGGAATCGACCCGCGCCGCGCATAAAGCGGGGGCGAAGCGCGTCTATTATCTCAGCCTCGAATTTCTGATCGGGCGACTGCTGCGCGATGCGTTGTCGAACCTTGGCCACAACGATAACTATCGCGATGCGCTCGCCACGCTCGGTGTCGATCTTGCGGAGATCGAAGAGATCGAACCCGACGCCGCACTCGGGAATGGCGGGCTCGGACGGCTGGCGGCATGTTTCATGGAGAGCCTCGCGAGCATCGGCTTGCCCGCTTACGGATATGGTATCCGCTATGTGAACGGCATGTTTCGCCAGCGGATCGACGATGGCTGGCAGGTCGAACTGCCCGAAAACTGGCTGGCACATGGCAATCCTTGGGAATTCGAACGCCGCGAAAGCGCGTATTTCGTGGGGTTCGGCGGCGAGGTCGTCGCGAACAACGATGGTGCGGTTCACTGGACGCCTGCCGAAGCGGTCGAGGCGATCGCGGTCGACACCCCCGTCGTCGGCTGGCGCGGCAAACGGGTCAACACGCTGCGGCTGTGGACCGCGCAATCGTTCGACCCGATCAAGCTCGACCAGTTCAACGCGGGCGATTTCGAAGGCGCGCTGGCGGGGCAATTGCGCGCTGAAACGCTGACGCGCGTACTCTATCCCAATGATTCGACCCCGGCGGGACAGGAATTGCGACTGAGGCAGGAATATTTCTTCTCGTCGGCCTCGATCCAGGACATCGTTCGTCGCCACGTCCAATATTTCGGCGACATCGCGACCCTGCCTGACAAGGCTGCGATCCAGCTCAACGATACGCATCCAGCGGTCGCGGTGGCGGAGCTGGTCCGGTTGCTGGTCGATCACCACGACCAGTCGTTCGATGCCGCGTGGGATATATCGCGCGCGACGTTCGGCTATACCAACCACACCTTGCTGCCTGAAGCGCTCGAAAGCTGGCCGCTGCCGCTTTTCGAACGGTTGCTGCCGCGGCACATGCAAATCGTCTATGCGATCAACGCCAAATTGCTGCGTGAAGCGCGCAAGGCGGAGGGGATCGACGAACGTGCGATCGCCGCGATCAGCCTGATCGATGAGGGTGGTGAGCGGCGGGTGCGCATGGCGAACCTTGCCTTTGCGGGATCGCATAGCGTCAACGGCGTCGCGGCGCTGCATACCGAATTAATGAAATCGACGGTTTTTGCCGATCTTAACCGGCTTTACCCTGATCGGATCAACAACAAGACCAATGGCATCACGCCCCGCCGCTGGCTGCTTCAGTGTAATCCGGGACTGACCGCGCTGATCCGTGAAGCGATCGGCGATGATTTCATGGACGACGCGGAGGGATTGGCAGCGCTGGTGCCATTCGCCGAAGATGCCTCGTTCAGGGAGCGGTTCGGCGCGATCAAGCGTTCGAACAAGGTGACGCTGGCTGGCCATATCAAAGATCGGATGGGAATCAGGATGAATCCCGACGCGATGGTCGACGTCCAGATCAAGCGTATCCACGAATATAAGCGGCCATTGCTCAATATCATCGAGACGGTCGCGCTGTACGATCAGATGCGCAGCCAT
This sequence comes from Sphingomonas bacterium, assembly GCA_028823055.1. Taxonomy (GTDB): domain Bacteria; phylum Pseudomonadota; class Alphaproteobacteria; order Sphingomonadales; family Sphingomonadaceae; genus Sphingomonas. Next base: position 396 of record JAPKCG010000111.1, on the reverse strand, counting down.
CCCGAACGCGACTGGGCACCGCGCGTCAAGCTGTTCGCGGGCAAGGCCGCGTCGAGTTATCACAACGCCAAACTCGTCATCAAACTGGCGAACGACGTCGCGCGGCGGATCAACGCCGATCCCGCCGTCGGCGATCTGTTGAAGGTCGCGTTCGTGCCCAATTACAATGTCAGCCTGGCCGAAAAGATCATTCCCGCCGCCGACCTGTCCGAACAGATTTCGACTGCCGGCATGGAGGCGTCGGGCACGGGCAACATGAAGTTCGCGCTGAACGGCGCGCTGACGATCGGCACGCTCGACGGCGCGAATATCGAGATCAAGGATCATGTCGGCGACGACAATATCGCGATCTTCGGCCTGACCGCCGACGAGGTCGCCGACAAGCGCAGCGGCGGC
>JAPKCG010000110.1 GCA_028823055.1 Sphingomonas bacterium | reverse complement strand
TGACCGGCACGGTGAGCGACCCTGAATTCGCCCAGGAGCTAAGGCAGCGTGTCGCCGAACTGTTGGCGGGCAGAGTGGCGTTACCCGCGCGGGATGTCGTGGTGCGGATCGATCCCGCGGAGATTGCGGACAGCCGCCGCTATCAAATCAACGTTACGCTTCGCGAAAGTGGCGGGCGATGGTGCGGCGCGCTTACGATCGTTTCTCTTGCACGCGCGGCAGTCATCGACAGGATAGCTCGCTGGATAGCCAAGGATATCGAACAGACGAAGGCACAGGCTTCGGCATGCGTCTGAGTAAGGAGTTTTACGCGATTTGCGTAAAATCGCGCGTCGATTTCATTAGCTCGATTCGAAGTCTTCCTGCGCACAATCGCGGCATGATCCTTTCTACGTCGACCCTCGACAGGTGTTTGCCGCTGGTGACGACATGGTCGGACCGTCGCGGTGCGGTATTGATCGAATTCGCGATCGTCGCGCCGATATTTTTGATGCTTATGTGCGGAACGCTGACCTATGGCGGCTGGATCGGGCTGGCGCATGCGGTGCAGCAAAGCGCGAACGAGGGCGCGCGTGCCGCGATTGGCGGACTCGATCCCGACGAACGCGCCGACTTGGCGCGGTCGCGGGCGATGGCGGCGATACGGGGCTACGATGTCGATCCCGCCCGCGTGTTGATCGCGGTGGCGGAAGATGGTGCGACCTTGTCGGTATCGGTCGATTACGATGCGACGGACGATCCGCGGCTCGCGCTGAAGCTGATCCCTCTGCCATCGACACTGATCGTCCGGCGGAGCGTCGTATCGTTGTCGGGATTATGAAGCACGGATCGAAGCAGCGCCAGATACGAAGGATCACTGGCCTGTGCCGCGAACGATCGGGAAATATCTCGATCATGCTGGCGGGATCGCTGACGATGCTGATCGCTACGTCGGCACTGGGAATCGATGCAGGTACGATGTTTCTGGAAAAGCGTCGACTGCAGGGAATCGCCGATGCGGCCGCGATGGCCGCCGCGGGAGACCCGTCGTTCGCACGCGCCGCGGCGCAACGAACGATAGACGCCAATGGCGGCGCGCCAGCGACGATCGACCGGATAACGCCGGGTATCTACGCCGCCGATCCCGATATCGCCCACGCCAACCGCTTCACCCCCACGACGCTGGGCGCCAATGCCGTCGAGGTTCGACTGGCAGGAAGCGTTCCGACGTTTTTCGGGCGGATCATCACCGGCGATGCTTCGGCTGCGATCACCGCGACGGCGACGGCGGCGCGGGTCAACATCGCATCCTTTTCGCTGGGAACGGGGATGGCTGCGGTCAGTGGCGGCATCGTTAATTCGCTGCTGTCGGGGCTGGCCGGGACAAACCTGGAACTCAGTGCGATCGATTTTCAGGGTCTGGCGTCGACGCGGGTCGACCTGTTGCGGGTAAGTGAAGCGGTTCGCGCATCGCTAGATCTGGCAGGCGCAGACTTTGACGAGACGCTGGCGACGAGCCTGCCGCTACCTGATGCGGTGCGAGCGATGGCTACCGCCGCCGCCGCCGATGCGGGGACCGCATCGCTGCTGACGCGAATAGCGGAGCGGCTGCCCAATCGGACGATCATGCTGTCCGACGCGATCGATCTGGGACCGCTCGGCAGCAAAGTCGCCGCCGATCCCCGTCGCGAAATTGCGGTCGACACGCTATCGATGCTGCGCGCGTTGATGACGCTGGGGCAAGAGGGGCGGCAGATCGACACCAACGCGACGCTCGACCTTCCCGGCCTGGCGTCCGCGCGGATCGCGACGGTGATTGGCGACCGCGCGCGACAATCAGCCTGGGTGACGGTCGGTGCCGCCGGCGATGCCGAACTGCACAGCGCGCAAACACGCATTCTGATCGAGGTGACCTTGCTCGATCTTTTGCCACTGGGTCTCGGCAAGATCACCCTGCCCGTCTACATCGAAACCGCAGCGGCAAGCGCGCGCCTGACTGCGGTGTCATGCATCGCCGGACGCGACAAGGCACAGGCGTCGATCGCGGTGACACCCTCGCTCGGCAGCGTGGCGATTTCGCCCGTCGACACCGATCGGCTACGCGATTTTTCGACGCCGGTCGACACCATGCCCGCGACGATCGCAGCAAGCCCGCTCGCGCGCGTACGCGCGCATGCTATGCTACCGATCGGGGGGATGACGGCACAGGTCGTCAATTTCGATGCTGACGACATCGCGACCCATCGACCAAAAAGCGTATCGAGCCAGCACATGACCCAAGGGCTCGCGACCGCACTGATCGACCGTGCGACGATCGAGACGAAGCTGCTCGGCACGAGCCTTCCGCTACCCGTGGTCGATGCCGCGACGCGGGCGACGTTGCTGGTAGTCGCGGCCTCGCTCGACCTGCTGGTCGATCAGGTGCTTGGCATCGCTGGCGTGAAGGTCGGCACCGCCACCACCTGGATCAACGGCGTGCGGTGCGGTACGCCGCAGATCGTGGCATGACCGCACGGCTCCACCCGTTGCGCTGGCCGCTGGATATGATGGTCGAGCTGCGCGAACAGGGTTGCTGTGCGCTGCCCGTTCGCGTCGTCGACATCGCGCTCGACTGTTGTCGTCTGTGGGCGGGGTTTCGCATGCACGCCCGGCGCGGCGCAACGATGCACATCACCGATTTCGCCCCGATCGGTGCGACAATTCTCTGGAGCGAGGCTTACTACGCCGAATTGCGGTTCGACGCGGCGCTTCACCCCGCGATCCTCGATCATCTCGTCCGCACATTTCCTCCGGTGGACGCCGATGAGATCGCCGACCATATCGCGCGGATGGAGGCCCTCCGCCGCGACCTGTCCGACGCGGATCCGCTCGCTCGGGACAGGCCGGACATCGTCGGATGCGGGCTTAGGCGCGGGTGAGCACGATGATCGCACCTTCGCTGCCATAAGTGCCGTAAAGTTCCGCCGCGCCGCCGCAGACCGGGACGATGTCGCCAGTGTTGGTCAGAAAGCTCGTTTCGAAAGCGATGGTTTCCCGAGCGCCGAGGATCGAATCAAGCTTTTCCTTGAAGGCGACACGTAGCGTGCGAGGAACCAGATCATGTATCTCGATGCCTTTCAGCCGATCTTCCGACAGGCCGAGCAGCGTTTGGCACCAGTCGTCCGCCCGTTCTATTTGACCGCGAACGTTCAGTTTGAGCATACCGATTTGCCCCGATGCGACAAGTGCCGCTCTGGTCGCCGCATCCGGGTTCGCCAGCCGGTTTGCGTTCACGTCATCGGTGATGTCATGAAACATCAACGTCGTGTGATCCGCCGACGGATACACCTCAAGCCTGACCCAGGCGGACGGGCGGAACGTCGAGGGCAAATCGATAAATGACGGCTCGCGACTATTCATGGTGCGATTGACATAGGTTTCGACGAGCGAACCCTTCAACGCCGGCAGCGCGTCACACATCGACTTGCCGATCAGCGCACCATCCTGCGCACTCGTCATCGCATGAGCGACCTGATTGGCACGGACGATGATGCCGTCAGCGTCCAGAATGATGCAGCCTTGATGCGTCCAGCGGATGAAGTCGTCCGCTGTCGGCAAACCCCGCGCATCGGCGACATCGGGATCGTCAGACCGTCCGTTCTTCAGATCGCGATAGGCATCGATCGACAACAATACATGCGTTTCGCGACTATGGTGAGTGACGAACACCGGGTCAACATTCGCAGATTGACGCAAATGGCCAAACTGCCGCGTAAATGCAGCGGCCGTCACTACTGTACGGCCGGACGACAGCTGTCGGATGTTCATATCGTGTGCCCCGCGTCGCCTTTTTTTCTTCGCATCACTTATCCATTCTTGATCCCTAACATGTCAAGCACGGCTGTCGGCACCGTATAAATAGCGGAAAATCGTCAAAAAAGTCCGTAATTGACACTTTATTGGTCATAATTTAAGATGTTGACCAACCCGATCCGCAATCGACTCCGCCATCGACAGGGCGGTCTTGAACATGATCGGCTTGACGCCGTGTCGGCAGGAGGTCGTCTCGTGGCACTTACGAAACTTGGTCAGAACGAACTGAGAAGTTGGCTACGCGATACAGGCGCTTACAGCTGGACGCTGGATGCCGATGGTCGCGTCGGCGATTGCGAATTCTGGCCTACATTGACGGGGCAATCACTGGTCGACGCGCCGACGTCGTGGCGAGAGGCGCTGCACCCGGACGATCGGGAACGTGTGCGCGCCGCCTGGAATACCGCTTTCGTGCATGGTCAACCGTATAATGTCGACATGCGTATTCTGTGCATCGACGGCATCTATCGCTGGTTCAACGTGCGTGCGTCCCCGACGCGGCTGCCCGATGGCAGGGTCGCCAAATGGATTGGCTTAACAATGGGATTGAACGACCCGGCATCGACCCATCGCGGGAGCCGGGGCGTAGCAAGCGTCGCCGATAACCCCGACACGGCAGCGATGCCCCCCGCCATCGCCCGCGCGGCCCGCGCAATGATGGATTGGTCGGCAGAGGAATTATCCAAACGGTCGGGCGTGTCGGTTTCGACGATCCGCCGACTTGAACGCGACGACAGCGCTGTCAGCGCACGGCGCACAAGCACCGCAAGGCTGCTCCGCGCCTATGCCGACGCGGGTTTGAGGTTCGCCGACGATGGCACCGCGATCAACGGTGTTCGCTGGTCACGAAACAGGCGTTGATGCGGCCGTTCCGGCGGACCCGACGCCTGGTTTTTCCCAATGCCGCGTCGATGTCGGCTTGACACACCTCCAACCATAACGAATGTTATGGCGATGTGAACATGGTCCGCCAGTGCGACGGATCGATCATTCAGGAGAGCTGCCGCCATGCCCGACGCTTATATCATCGACGCCGTTCGTACCCCGCGCGGGATCGGCAAAGTCGGAAAAGGCGCGCTGGCGCACATGCATCCGCAGCATTTGGCCGCGACGGTCCTGAAAGCGATCAAGGCACGCAATTCGCTCGATACCGCCGATGTCGACGACATCATCTGGTCGACGAGCACGCAGCGCGGGAAACAGGGCGGCGATCTGGGCCGGATGGCGGCGCTCGATGCAGGCTATGACGAAAAGGCGAGCGGGACGACGCTCGACCGGTTCTGCGGCGGCGGGATCACCAGCGTCAGCCTGGCGGCGGCGCAAATCATGAGCGGGATGGAAGACCTCGTTATTGCTGGCGGGACCGAGATGATGTCGCTCACCGCCTCGATGATGCAGGAAGAGATGGCTGAGGGGAAACGCCCGCTCGGCATGGGATCGGGCAATGCGCGGCTGCAGGAAACGCACCCGCAATCGCATCAGGGGATTTGCGGAGATGCAATCGCGAGCATGGAGGGGATCAGCCGGGAGGCGCTCGACGCTCTCGGCCTCGAAAGCCAGCGCAAGGCGGCACGTGCGATCGCGGAGGGTCGGTTCGACAAGAGCCTCGTGCCCGTCACCGACGATGATGGCAACGTCGTCCTCGACAAGGAAGAATTTCCGCGTCCGCAGACGACTGCCGAAGGGCTCGCCGCGCTGAAGCCAAGCTTCGAAGCGATGGGCGACATGCCGCTCGACAAGCAGGGCACGACGTTCAAGTCACTGATCAACAAGAAATATCCAGATCTGAAGATCGAGCATTTCCACCATGCGGGCAATTCGAGCGGTGTCGTCGACGGTGCCGCCGCGGTGCTGCTAGCGTCGAAGGAATATGCTGACGCGCATGGTCTGAAACCGCGCGCGCGGATCGTCGCGACCGCGAACATCGGCGACGATCCAACGCTGATGCTCAACGCCCCCGTCCCCGCCGCGAGAAAGGTCCTCAAGAAAGCGGGCCTGAACAAGGACGACATCGATCTGTGGGAAATCAACGAGGCGTTCGCGGTGGTCGCCGAAAAATTCATCCGCGACCTCGATCTCGATCGTGAGAAGGTCAACGTCAATGGCGGGTCGATCGCGCTGGGCCATCCAATCGGTGCGACGGGATCGATCCTGATCGGCACCGTGCTCGACGAGCTTGAACGGACCGGCGGGCGATACGGTCTCGTCACGAGGTGTGCGGCGGGCGGCATGGCCCCGGCGATCATCATCGAGAGGATCTGACCGATGGCGGACGAAAAGGCGGCGGGCCAGATGCTCCACCCCGTCCGCCACGCCAACGATACTCCCGACAAACCCGCCTATATCATGGCGGCAACGGGCGAGACGGTGACCTATGCCGAACTCGACGCGCGCGCCAATCAGGGCGCGCGTTTGCTGCGCTCGCTCGGCCTCGGGCATGGCGACGGGCTTGCGGTGATGATGGACAATTCGCCGCGCTTTCTCGAACTCATGTGGGCGGCGGAGCGGATCGGCGTTTATTGTTCGTGCCTGTCGTCCAAACTGTCGGCGGAGGAAGCCGACTATATCATCCGCGACGGCGATTGCCGGGTGCTGATCGCCAGTCGTGGGATCGGCGCGGTCGCCGAACAGATCGTACCGCTGATCGACGATGTACGCCGTTTCATGGTCGATGGCATTGTGGATGGCTACGACGCTTACGAAGCCGCCCGCGACGCCGAGGACGGCGCGCCGATCGACGATCCCGTCAGCGGCGCGATCATGCTTTATTCGTCGGGGACCACGGGCAAGCCAAAGGGGGTCCGCTTTCCGCTGAGCGAAGAGCCGTTCGGGATGAACATCTCCCCGCTCGTGATGCTGGGTCAGGGATTATATGGCTTCAACCCCGACATGATCTATCTCAGCCCCGCACCGCTCTATCACGCAGCGCCGTTGCGCTGGTCGATGGCGGTGCAACAATTGGGCGGGACCGTCGTCGTGATGGACCGGTTCGATGCCGAACAGGCGCTTGCCGATATCGAACGTTATCGCATCACCCATGCGCAATTCGTGCCGACGCATTTCATCCGCATACTCAAGCTGCCCGAGGACGTGCGCGCGCGCTACGACATGTCGAGCCTGACGGCGACGTGGCACGCCGCCGCGCCCTGCCCCATTCCCGTCAAGCAGGCGATGATCGATTGGTGGGGGCCGATCGTCCACGAATATTATGCCGGGACCGAGGGCAATGGTTTCTGCGCGATCTCCGCGACCGAATGGCTTGCGCACAAGGGGTCGGTCGGACGCAACCTGACGACGGTGACGAAGATCTGCGACGAAGACGGCAACGAACTACCCGCGCGCACCGAGGGCGCGATCTTCTTCGCGGGCGGGAACGAGTTTTCCTACCACAACGACCCCGAGAAGACCGAAGCGGCGAAGCACCGCGAGGGCTGGACGACGCTGGGGGATATCGGCTGGATGGACGAGGACGGCTATGTCTATCTCACCGACCGCAAGAGCTTCATGATCATTTCGGGCGGCGTGAACATCTATCCCGCCGAAATCGAGAGCCTGCTCGTCACCCACCCCGCCGTCGCCGACGTCGCGGTGATTGGCGCACCGCACGAGGAAATGGGCGAGGAGGTCGTCGCGGTGATCCAGCCCGCCGATCCCGCTGCTGACCGTGACGCGCTCGCCGCCGAATTGTCGACATTCGCGCGCGCGCATCTCAGCCATGTCAAATGCCCGCGCCGCGTCGATTTCCGTGACCAGCTGCCGCGTACCGAGACGGGCAAGCTCTACAAACGCCTGCTGCGTGACGAATATTGGGTCAACACGAAGGAAACCGCATGAAACTGGGACCCGAAATCGCGGCGATCGTCACTGGCGGCGCGTCCGGCCTTGGCCTTGCGACCGCACGCGCCTTGCGTGACGTGGGCGTCAAGGTGGCGCTGTTCGACAAGAATGAGGAGGTCGGGCCGGGGGTCGCCGAAGAGATCGGGGCGATCTTCTGCGCGGTCGACGTGACGGACCAGACGTCGATCGATGCGGGGTTCGTAAAGGCGCGCGCCGCGATTGGCCAGGAACGCATCCTCGTCAATTGCGCGGGCGGCGGGTTCGGCGCGCACAAGACCGTCGCGCGGTCGCGGGAGGATGGCGCGATCACACCCTATCCGATCGAGAAATATGTAAGGACGCTCGAACTCAACCTGATCGGCAGTTTCCGCTGTATCGTCGGCGCGGCGGCGGGGATGATGACGCTCGACCTCACCGACGACGGCGACCGCGGCGTGATCGTCAACACCGCGAGCGTCGCGGCGGAGGACGGGCAAATCGGTCAGGTCGCCTATACCAGCGCGAAGGCGGGGATCGTGGGTATGACATTGAACGTCGCGCGCGACCTGTCGGGCGAGGGCATCCGCTGCAACACGATTCTGCCCGGGATTTTCGACACCCCCCTGCTTGCGCGCGCCAAGCCGCAGGTGAAGGCCGCGCTGGCGGCGAGCGTCCCCTTTCCGAAACGCCTCGGCGGTCCCGGGGAATATGCACGATTGGCGCTAGAAATGATCCAGAACCCCTATCTAAACGGTGAAGACGTTCGCTTGGACGGCGCGATCCGGATGCAACCCAAGTGAGGCTGGTCAGCGATCACGTCGTCGAAGGCCGCGCCGGCCCCGTGTTCGAGCGCACCTATCCGACGCTGGCACAGGTCGACCTGACCGACCTGCAACGGTTCACGCAGGGTCAGCCCTGGGGCGATTTCGCCGCGATGCGCGATGCAGCGCCGGTGATGTGGCATGACGAACCGCGCGACCGGCCGGGCTTCTGGGCGGTGACGCGATACGATGACGTCAAGCGCGTCAACGGCGATCCCAAGACGTTCAGTTCGGAACGCGGCGGAATCAACATGGCGCTGCCGCCGGTCGATCGGCGTCAGGACCAGCTGTTCTTCGCCGCGATGAATACGATGATCAACCTCGACGGCAACCCGCATCGGCAACTTCGCAAAGAGCATATGCCCTATTTCACCGCGACCTATATGCGCGAGCTTCGCGCCAAGGTGGCGGCAGAGGTGACGCGGCGGCTCGATGCGATGGCGCCGCTCGGCAAATGTGATTTCGTCGGG
>JAPKCG010000571.1 GCA_028823055.1 Sphingomonas bacterium | reverse complement strand
TGGAGCGGAGGCGTATCCGCACCGATGATCGCCGCCATCGCGCGAACGATCGCGCGCGCATCGCGGTCGGCGGGAAGAAGGGCGGGCGTCGGATATGCTTCCTCAAGCCATTCGATGATCGCGCTTGACTGGGTGATGACGGCATCATCCGCGACCAGCGTCGGGACCAGATGTTGCGGGTTGAGCGCCGCATAATCGGGCGCAGCCTGTTCCCCCATCCGCAGGTCATGATTGACCTGTTGATACGCCACCCCCTTGAGCGCCAGCGCGATCCGCACGCGATATGCCGCGCCCGATCGCCAATAGCCGTGGAGGATCATGAAAGTATTGCCTTGGGGAAATCATTCCAGACCGCGTCGTAATCGAGCTGCGCATGTTCCTGCGCAAAGGTCGTCGGGCGATAGGGCCAGCAGCTTTCGAGCATGAATGCCATCGTGCCGTCGATCTTGTGCGGCTTCAGCGCCGCCGCGCTCGCGCCCTGCCAACTCGCGACATCGGGGCCATGACCCGACATCAGATTGTGCAGGCTGATCCCGCCGGGCCGGAATCCCTCTGCCTTCGCATCATAAGCGCCGGTGATCAGCCCCATCGCCTCCGACATCACGTTGCGATGAAACCAGGGCGGGCGGAACGTATCCTCGGCCACCATCCAGCGCGGTGGAAAGATGACGAAATCGGCATTGGCGCGGCCCGGCACGTCGGACGGGCTCGTTAACACGGTGAAGATCGATGGGTCGGGATGGTCGAAACTGACCGAGTTGATCGTATTGAAGCGCGACAGATCGTATCGCCAGGGCGCGAGATTGCCATGCCACGCCACGACGTCGAGCGGCGAATGATCGAGCGTCATCGACCAGAGCGACCCCATATATTTCTGGACGACCTCAACAGGCTCGTCGCAATCCTCGTACCAGGCGACGGGCGTCTCGAAATCGCGCGGATTGGCGAGGCCGTTCGCACCGATCGGGCCGAGATCGGGCAAGCGGAACAACGCGCCATAATTTTCGGCGGCATAGCCTTTGGCGCTGCCATCGGGAAGCAACGCGCGGAACTTCACACCGCGCGGGATGAGCGCGATCTGCCCCGGCGCGACGACGATGCGGCCCAGCTCGGTCAGGAGCTCCAGTCGCCCCTCCTGAGGCACCAGCAGCAATTCGCCATCGGCATCGACGAATACGCGATTCGTCATGTCCTTCGCCGCTGCATAGACGTGGATCGCGACGCCCTCCAGATCACCGGGGTCGCGATTGACGAGCATCGTCGTCATCCCGTCGATCAGATCGACATCGCTCCTGATCGGCGCGACCGGATCCCAGCGCAACCGGTTGGGCGCGAGCGGCGCATCGCCCGTCTCCCGCGCGAACCGCACCGCGCCGTCATAGGGCTGGTAGGCGGGGTGTTCGGCGGTGGGGCGCATCCGGTAGAGCCACGACCGGCGGTTTTCGTGGCGCGGCGCGGTGAAGGCGGTGCCCGACAGCTGTTCTGCGTACAGCCCGAAGGCGGGCCGCTGCGGCGAATTGCGCCCGATCGGCAGCGCGCCCGCGACTGCCTCAGTCGAGACATGGTTGCCGAAGCCGGGGATATAGTCGGTCATCTTCTTTGCCTCTCCGCCCCGGTGTGCGCCGGAGTCCCGTGTCGCTGGCGGTCGGATTATGACTCACCACCCGGCCCGTCGAACCCGGCAAAGCCGTGTCCTATGGACCGGCGTTGCCGTGCCATCCGGTCGACGACGGTGCGTTCGCACCGTACCCCGGTCGACGTCGACCCTGGTCAGGCGTCGAAGGTCACCACGCCGCGGCGAATCAGGTCGAGTTCGATGCTTTCGTACAGCGCCTGAAAATTGCCGTTGCCGAAGCCTT
>JAPKCG010000109.1 GCA_028823055.1 Sphingomonas bacterium | reverse complement strand
TCGCCGTGCGGGTGATATTTACCGATCACGTCACCGACGATGCGCGCCGATTTGCGATAGGGCCGGTTGAACAGGAACCCCGATTCCTGGGCCGAGAACAGGATGCGGCGATGGACGGGCTTCAACCCGTCGCGAACATCGGGCAACGCGCGCGCGACGATGACGGACATCGCATAATCGAGGTAGCTCGACTTCATCTCGTCGACGATCGAGATGGTCGAAATTTCCGGATTGGAAGAGGGTTCGGCGAGCAGGGTCTCGTCGGCCAAGATATGTGCTTTCGGATTGTTACAGAGGAGTCACATCCTTCTAGGCGGACCGACCGCCATTGTCACGCGCGCCTGCGTGTCCGCGCGCGCGTGGGGAGCGGGAAATCCGCGCCCCGAAACGGGCCGCACCCGCAGGGTGTGACCTCTTTTCCCTCCCAGTCGAACAGCTTGCCGCTGTCGGACACTTTCAATCCCTCGATCACGTCGAGCAATTGCACCGCCGCACGATCGGGCGCGAACAGCGGGCCGGGGCGGACATTGCCCTGAAACGGCTTGGACAAAGCCGTGTCGACGGTGCCGGGATGAAGAGCAACGACGATACTGCGGTCGTTGCGGCGCTTTTCTTCGATTGCCAGCGTGCGGATCAGCTGGTTGAGCCCGGCCTTGGCGGCGCGATAGCCGTACCAGCCGCCCATCCGATTGTCGCCGATGCTGCCGACCCGCGCCGACAGCGTGGCAAAGACGGTCCGGCCCGCCCTGGGCATCAACGGCAGGAAATGCTTGGCGACGAGCGCGGGGCCGATCGCATTGACCGCGAAGGCGCGCGCCAGCAACGCGGGGTCGAGATCGCGATAGGCTTTTTCAGGGGTGTTCGCGCCGACTTCCAGCACGCCGGTCGCGACGAAGATCAGATCGGGCGCGCCCTCGACACGCGCGGCGGCGGCGGCGATGCTGTCCTCGTTTTCGATGTCGATATGCCGGTCGCCTTCGAACGACCGCGCAAATCCGGCCACCGCGATGTCTTCATCGGCCAGCGCCTCGGCCAGCGCCGCGCCGATCCCGCCCGATGCGCCGATCACCACCGCCCGCGTCGGCATAGTCGCCGCCGTCATCGCGCGAAGGTCCAGCGATCGGATTCGCTCGCATTCGCATCGAAGCCATAGCCGTCGGTGTCGAAGCCCTTCATCCCCTCGATATCATCGATCCGGTGTTCGACGAGCCAGCGTGCCATCATGCCCCGCGCTTTTTTCGCATAGAAGCTGACGAATTTGCCACTATCGCGAAAATCGACATCGATGACGCGCACCGATGCGGGCAACCGGCCATCGACCGCCGCCCAATATTCCTGGCTGGCGAGGTTGAGGATCGCGCCCGATCCCTCCGCCTCGACATCCTCGGCGAGTTGCGTCGCGATTCGGCCGCCCCACCAATCGGTCAGGCTTTTGCGCCGCGGTGCCCAGCGCGTCCCCATTTCCAGGCGATAGGGCTTCATCGCATCGAGCGGGCGCAGCAACCCGTACAGCCCCGACAGGATGCGCACGTGATCCTGCGCATAATCGATTGCGGGCGGATCGAGCGTCGTCGCTTCGAATCCCGTATAAACGTCGCCCGCAAAGGCGAACAGCGCGGGGCGTTCGGGCGCGGCCGGAAAGTCGGCGAACCGGTCCGCATTCAACTTGGCGAGCGCAGGCGAGATGTGCATCAGTTCGCGCAGCCGCTTTTGCGTCAGGTTCGCGGCGGCGGCGGCGAGCGATATCGCCTCGTCTCCAAATCGGGGGCTGGTCGCGTCGATATCGGGCAGGGGGGTCTCGTAATCGAGCGTCTTGGCGGGGGAAAGCGTGGCGATCATGGCGTTGCGCCTAGCGAGCCCGACCGATGCGTTCAATCACGGTTCACCCGGCATTTGTCATAAAGGCACCTGACAATTCACGCACCGCCCTCGCTTGAACGGCTGGGGAGGGACCATTACAGCGCCTCCATACGTTGAGGCGGAATTGCCCCCCTGAGGAGAGAAATGCGCATGATGAAGTTTTCGAAGCTCGCGCTGGCCGCCCTGCTGGCCACGAGTGCCAGTGGCCTGGTTTTGGCCGCGCCCGCCGTCGCCAAGAAAAAGGAGGAGGCCACATCTTCCTTCAAACTGAGCAAGCCCGTGCTGGCGATCGCCGCACCGACCCAGAACGCGATCCGCGCCGCATCGACCAGCGTCATCGCTGCGCAGCAGGCAACCGATCCGGGCGCGAAGGCGACCGCGGCGGCAACGGCGCAGCAGAGCCTCGCGACCGCCGAACCGCTGGTCGGTCAGGTTGAAGCCGCGGCGACGACCGAGGACGACAAATATATCGCGGCGGCGCTGCGCTATGACTTTGAAAATTCGAAGCTCGCGCTGGCCCAGGTGCAGAATCCCAACGCACCGGTCAACGAAACGCTGATCGCGAAGCCGCTCGATGCGTTGATCGCGTCACCGAGCACACCGCAGGCCGACAAGGGGAAATATCTGTATCGTCGCGGCGCGCTCGCGTTCAACGGCGGCCAATATCCCGTCGCGATCCAGTATTTCACGCAGGCCAAGCAGGCTGGCTACACCGATCCCAACCTTGACGCGCTGATCGTCAAGGCGAAGCTTCAGGGCGGTAATCCGGCGGAAGGGCTGAACGACCTCGACGCGCAGCTCAAGGCACAGGAAGCAGCCGGTCAGAAGCCGACGGAGGAATATTATCGCTACGCGATCGCTCAGTCGAACAAGCTCAAAAACGCGACGCTGACGCTCGATTTGCTTAAGCGCTACGTCAAATCCTATCCGACGCCGAAAAATTGGCGTGAGGTGTTGTTCACCTATGGCCTCGAGCGCGGCTCGGTGACGCAGCTCGACCCGACGCAGCGGATGGACGTGTTCCGCCTGATGCGTCAGACGAATGCGCTCGCCGGTCAATATGATTACGAAGAATATGGCAACCTTGCCTATACGCGCGGCCTGCCGACCGAATCGCAGTCGGTGGTCAAATCGGGGCTGGCATCGGGCAAGATCCCCTCGGGCAGTGCGGCCGCCAAGCAGCTGTTGACCGATTCGGCGACCGCGATTCGCAACGAAGGGTCGCTGTCGACGAGCGAGACGAAGGCGAAGTCGGCAAAGGACGGCAAACTCGCGTCGCAGACCGCGGATGCGTATCTTGGCGACGGCAACAATGCCAAGGCGATCGAGCTTTACAATCTGGCGCTGTCAAAGGGCGGCGTAAATGCGGATGAGGTCAATCTGCATCTCGGCATCGCGCAGGCGCGTAGCGGCGACAAGGCGGCGGCGATGGCGTCGTTCGACAAGGTCCAGACTCAGCCGCGCGCGGCAATCGCGAGCTTTTGGAAGATCGCGCTCGACACCAACTCGACATCGACCGCCGGCTAAGGCGTCGGGACGGGAAAAATGAGGGCGGTCGCAGTGATGCGGCCGCCCTTTTTTCTCGTTTGTCAGTTTTTTTTGCGTTTAGGGGGACCGCACGATCGGATGGCTTACTTGGCTTCGACGGGAATCCCGGCCAGCGATTTGGCGGTGCGGATCGTCAGCGATGTCTTGACGCTCGCCACATTGGGCGCCGGCGTCAGCTTCGTCGTCAATATGTCCTGGAAACCTTTAAGGTCGCTCGCGACGATTTTTAGAATGAAGTCGATTTCACCGTTGAGCATATGACATTCGCGCACTTCGGGAATGTCGCCGACATGCGTTTCGAAGGCGGCCAGATCGGCCTCGGCCTGGCTGCGAAGCGATACCATCGCAAAGACCGTGATCGGAAAGCCGAGGCTCGCCGGGTCGAGTTCCGCATGATAGCCGCGGATGATCCCCGCTTCTTCGAGCGCGCGAACCCGGCGTAGGCAGGGCGGCGCGGTCAGCCCGACGCGATCCGCCAATTCGACGTTGGTCATCCGGCCATCATTCTGAAGATGTGCCAGTATCTGTCGATCAATGCGATCGAACGCCATTGCTCTTCCCTCCCGTTATTGGCCCATCGGATTCGTTCGAGAGCACCTTACGATAATAAAATTGCGAGGGAACGCAATTGTCCCACATTGCGACGGCGACAATTATTCGGTTCCGGCGCGAGTCGGGAGAGGTTAAGGAATCCTTGCATCGCGCATCGCCACCGCGTTGCCCGAGGGGAGTAAGACACGCGTGCGGTTCGACGACAGCCTGAACACCATATTATCAGCGGACATGCAGCCCGGTGTCGGCGCGCAGTCGGCGTGGCGGCAACTTGTCGATCTCATGAGCCGTGGCCGGATTCCGGCGGACGAACCGACGATCGCGCGGTTGCGGATGCTGCGTCAGGCGGTTCCCGACAAGGTACGCGCCGCCAGTGCGCGCGCGATCGCCTTCGCCACGCCGGGGGCCGCGCTGGTCGGGCTGTTCGTCGAGGATAGGCTGACCGTCGCCGCGCCGTTGCTGCGCACTGCGGTGCTGCCCGCCGCCGACTGGCTCGCGATCCTGCCGCGGCTGACGCCCGAAACGCGCTCGATCCTGCGCCACCGGCGCGATTTGCCCGCCGAGGTAGTGCGCGGGCTCGAAAGTTTCGGTGCGACCGATTTCGTCCTTGGCGACGCGCGCGACGATAAGGCGCAAGGCGCCGCGACCGATGCCGAAGCCGACGCCACCGCATCGGGCGAAATCGATCCGGTCGCCAACTCGACCGAAGCGGCTCCCGAGCCGGCCTGGGTTCCGGCCACGTATCCGGCTGTATCGCCTTCCCCCGATACCCCGCTCAGCACCACGCCCTTCGTGTCGCTCGGCGATGTCGCGCGCGGGTTGCCGGTTATCGCCGAGGCCCTGCGCCAGCGGAACGACGATGATGTAGCGGTCGCGCCGACGGGATCCGGATTTCCGATCGCCGATCTGGTCAAGCGTATCGACGCATTTCAGCGCACGCGCGATCAGGCGCTGCCGACGCCGATGCCTGCGGTGCCGGTGGCGGCGTCCTCCTTCCGGTTCGAAACCGATCGCGATGGCGTCATCCGCTGGGTCGACGGGGTGGCGCGCGCGCCGCTCGTCGGCATGTCGCTGGCCTATCCGGTGCGCCAGGGCGTCGCACAGGTCGATGCGGCGGCGGGCGGCGCAATACGTCAGCGCGCGCGGTTCGGCGATGCGCGGCTGCTGGTCGAGGGGGAATCCAGCGCGACGGGGGCATGGCGGATCGCGGGGGAACCGATGTTCGATCATGCTACCGGGCGCTTCACCGGCTATCGCGGCATGGCACGGCGCCCGCGCACCGACGAAAGCGCGGCGCCGCAATCTGCCGCGGGATCGGCCAATGCGGGATCGCCCGACGCAACGGTCCGGTCCGATTCGCTTCGCCAGCTCGTCCATGAACTGCGCACGCCGACCAACGCGATTGCGGGGTTTGCCGAATTGATCGAAACCGAATTGCTCGGTCCCGTCGCACCGACCTATCGCGCCCATGCGACGACGATCCGCGAACAGGCGAGCGCGCTGATCGCGGCGATCGACGATCTCGACACGCTCGCGCGGATCGACGGCGGTGCGCTCGAACAACGATCCAGCGTCGTGATGATCGAGCCATTGCTCATCAGGATCGTGCAGGAACTGACGCCGCTCGCCGAAATACGGGGTGCGACGATGTCGATCGACCTTGATCCCGACATTGCCGCGCGGATCGACGACCGGCTCGGCGAACGCCTTGTCTCGCGGTTGCTCGGCGCGATTCTCGCTGCCGCCGGTGAGGGGGAGTCGATCGCGGTCCGGGGAAGCGCGACGCCCGATACCGCGATCCTCGACCTGACACGCCCCGCCGTCTTCGGCGATCGCGATGCCGATGCGCTGATGCGGATCGAAGCGGCGGCGGATGGCGAACAGGATGAAGCGGCGGGCGCGTCGCTGCTCGGCATCGGCTTTACGTTGCGGCTCGTCCGTAATCTGGCGCGGGAGCTCGACGGCGAATTCGTCATCGCGGCGGATCGCTTGACATTGCGGCTGCCCGCCGCCGTAGATGCCGGGGTGGGGCAAGCGACCAACTGACGTGGCGGATCGCGCCGTGACTGCATATCGGGTGCCATCGCCCGGTGCCGACGATCTGGTCGCCTGGCCGGAGGCGTTCGGCACGCGCTTCATGGTCCATGTCGATGTCGAGGAGGAATTCGACTGGCATCGTCCGCTCGATTCCACCAATCGGTCGACGAGTGCGATGCGCGCGTTCCCTGCGGCGCAGCGACGGTTTGCGGACCACGGTGTCCCGCTGACCGCGCTGGTCGATCATCCCGTCGCGACCGATGCGCGTGCGGTGGATCTGCTGTCCGAAGGGCTGGCCGACGGTCGTTCCGCGATCGGGGCGCAGCTTCACGGCTGGGTCACGCCCCCGCTCAGGCCGCTCTCGCCGGGGGACAGCTATGCCGGCAATCTGCCGCGCATGGAGGAGGCGGCGAAGATCGATACGCTGACCCGCGCGATCACCCGCGCCTTCGGCATCGCGCCGCGGATATTCCGATCGGGTCGGTACGGCATCGGCCCCAACACGCTGCCCCTGCTCGCGGAGCACGGGTATCTCGTCGATAGCTCGGTGCGCGCGCATTATGACTATAGCGGCGATGGCGGCCCCGATTTTCGCGGCGTCGGCAGTGCGGCCTATCGCGTCGGGGGGCTCGTCGAGCTGCCGTTCACGACGGTGTTCGCCGGCAGGCTCCGTGCGCGCGGTCCGTCGCTCTACGACGGGTTGGGGGGCGTCCCGATGGCGCGTGCGGCCATGGCGCGCGCGGGCTTGCTCCAGCGCGTATCGCTGACGCCCGAGGACATGCCGGTCGCTGACGCACTACAGGCCGTCGACGTTGCAATCGATCAGGGCACCCGCCTCCTTGTCTTCGCCTTCCACTCGCCCTCGCTCGAACCGGGCCACACACCCTATGTCCGCACCGCCGATGACCTTGCGACTTTCTGGCGCTGGTGGACGCTGATCTTCGCCCGCCTCGAACAACGCGGCGTCGCCCCGGCCAGCCTCGATGATGTCATCGCCGCAACGCGATCGACGACCGGTATCGCTGGCTGAGTAACCGGCCCGCGCCGTAAAAATTGCCGTTGCAATTGCCGGAGATTTCGCATTGGTCAGGGCGATGAACGTCATTCGCTTTTCGTCGACCTGTCGCCGCCGCTTCGTCGCTGCGGCGCTTGCGATCTCGGTGCCGTTTGCGTCGGCGGTTGCGGGGCCAGCGGCAGTTCCGGCGAAGCGGACGGTGTTGTTCGTCGGGAACAGCTTTACCTATGGGGCGAATTCGGCGGTCTGGCATTATCGGGCGGATACCGTCACCGATCTGAACGGGGAGGGGGTGGGCGGCGTTCCCGCGCTGTTCAAGCTGCTGACGAGCGAGATGGGCCTGGATTACGACGTCTATCTCGAAACCGCGGGCGGCAGATCGCTGCAATGGCATTGGGACAACAAGGCGCGGCTGCTCGACCGGCGCTGGGATCATGTCGTGCTGCAGGAATATAGCACGCTCGACCCCGACAGGCCCGGTAATCCCGCCAACATGATGACCTATGCGAAGCGGTTCGCGGGACTGTTCGCGAGCCAGAACCAGAATGTCGATGTCAGCCTGACCGCGACATGGTCGCGCCCCGACCTGACATACATGCCCGACAAGCCGTGGACAGGTCAGTCGATCTATCAAATGGCGCTCGACCTGAGGCGGGGATATGACCGCGCGGCGGCGACGACGAAGACGATCCGCCGCGTCAATCCGGTGGGTCAGGCGTTCAACTGCGCGATCGCGGCGGGGGTGGCGGACCCGAATCCCTATGACGGCATCGCGCCCGAACAGGTGAATTTGTGGTCATATGATCATTATCATGCGAGCGCGGCGGGCTATTATCTTGAGGCGTTGACCGTCGTCGGCGCGACCACGGGGCAGGACCCGCGACGCTTCGGTCCCAATGAGCGTGCCGCGATCGAACTGGGTCTGTCGCAGCGCGAGGCTGTGGCGTTGCAGACGGTGGCGGCGCGCCAGCTTTACGGTGAACCGTGCGATGCGCCGATCGCACCGCTGCGCTGACTTTTCCGGGGGAAGATTGATGCCCATGACCGCGATCGACACCGCCGCACCGACCCGGCCACCCTGGTATGCGCAGCTTTACGTTCAGGTCCTGATCGCGATCGTGATCGGTGTCACGCTCGGTTATCTGTCACCACTGACGGGCGAGGCGATGAAGC
The DNA here is from genome assembly GCA_028823055.1 of Sphingomonas bacterium. GTDB lineage: Bacteria > Pseudomonadota > Alphaproteobacteria > Sphingomonadales > Sphingomonadaceae > Sphingomonas. Next base: position 775 of record JAPKCG010000109.1, on the reverse strand, counting down.
CGCTGGGCGATGGGTTCATCAAACTCGTGAAGATGATCATCGCACCCGTCATCTTCCTGACGATCGTCACGGGCATCGCGGGGATGCGCGATCTGGCGTCGGTCGGGCGCGTGGCGGGCAAGGCGTTCGCCTATTTCCTGTTCTTCTCGACGATGGCGCTGATCGTCGGTTTGATCGTCGCCAATGTCGTGCGGCCGGGCGCGGGGCTGAATATCGATCCCGCAACGCTCGATGGCAGCAAGGTCGCGGACTATGCCACCAAGGCGCACGAGACGTCGATCACGGGTTTCCTGACCGCGATCATTCCCGAAACGATGGTGTCCGCGCTGACGGAGGGCAGCATTCTGCAAGTGCTCTTCGTCGCGATCCTGACGGGCATCGCGATGGCGCTGGTCGGCGACCGCGCCGCGCGCCTGCTCACCCTGTTCGAGGAGGCGTCGGTCGTCGTGTTCCGCGTCGTCGCGATCCTGATGCGCGCGGCCCCCGTGGGTGCGTTCGGCGCGATGGCGTTCACCATCGGCGCCTATGGGCTTGGCGCACTCGCCAATCTCGCGATGCTGGTCGGGACGTTCTACCTGACCTCCCTCGTCTTCGTGCTGGGCGTATTGGGGCTGGTCGGCTGGGCGTGCGGATTTTCGATCTTTCGCCTGATCGGGTATCTGAAGGCGGAATTGCTGCTCGTGCTCGGCACGTCGTCGTCGGAAAGCGCGCTGCCGCTGTTGATCGAAAAGCTCGAACGCGCGGGCTGTCCCAAATCGATCGTCGGGCTGGTCGT
>JAPKCG010000570.1 GCA_028823055.1 Sphingomonas bacterium | reverse complement strand
ATGGAGATCAGCACCATTAGCCATTCTGTGAGGAGCCACCGCAGCGCTCATCAAGTCCTGGCGCCGCCGGATCGGCGAACCCACTGGCGATAGCATTCTTTTCCCAAGCCGCAGCGGTGGACGAATGTCCCGCTCCAACGTCACCCAGCGCCTGGACCTTGCGGTAGCCGCCGCAGGCCTCAAGCATCCAGGCATCCTTGAACACTCCGTCACTCCTCATGTCGTGCGGCACACGACGGCAATGCACCTGCTACAATCGGGCGTCGATATAACCGTCATTGCCCTGTGGCTGGGACACGAGGACACCGCAACGACGCACATGTACGTAGAGGCCGACCTCGCGATGAAGGAACGGGCACTGATGAAGCTGCAGCCAAGCACCGCTGCGGCCGGCCGGTTTCACGCTTCCGACAACCTGTTGAGCTTCCTTCAGTCCCTATGATTATGTGGAGTTCATGGCGGCGGCCTCGGTGCGATTCCGGGGGCTGCCGCCAGCACCTGCGCATAATCTGCCACTTCGCATAATTCCGACCGATTGCGACGCTGCGCATCGGTAAGCGCCGACGGAAGGCGGCGTTGACGCGGCCTTTCAGGCTTTCCGGCGTGTCCGTGGCGCCCATTTTTTCGCGAGCGCTTCCAGCCTTGCCTCTATCAGGGGGATATCGGGCTGGGCGTTGGGATCATGGTCGTCGCCGAGGGTCTCCAGCGCCTCTTCATGATATTCATGCTGGGGGTCGCCGAGCGCTTCGAGCTTTTCGACGTAACCCCATGGGCCGCCACAGTCCTCCGGCGGCCGCATACCTACTGCATCGAGGATGAGCGGATATGTCAGGTGCGGGCTGGCCGTGCTGATGCGCTCGATTTTGACGCTATGCTCCCAGGCATCGCCAAAGTCGTAGAGATATCGGAAGGTCTTGCGCCTCGTATCCGCCAGGACCTGGGCGAGAGTGGCCTTACGGGCGTCAAGAGGTCCGTCGAAGCCATATTCGGGATCAGGGATGCCAAAGCCGGTCTGCCCGAAGCTCATTTCCCACAGGTGAGAGTCCGTCCACGAGAAGGCGGTCTGGATGACGGTGTGCAGACGGTCGAGCCGGATATTGAGGGGCACCTCCAGCGTTCGGCTGACGGCCGGCGTGACATCGTCCAGCGTAATCTTCATCCGCACGACAGTGCCGTTGCTCACGCAGCCTTCTCCAGATCGTTGGTCAGCCTTGATGCCTGCCATTTCCACGGCAAAAAGTCATCGATCCGATTGATCGGGTGATCACCGATGCGTTCGATGACGTCGGTGAACCATGCCTCGGGCTCGACGCCGTTGAGCCGACATGTACCGGCCAGGGCGTAGAAGAGCGCGGCGGCTTCTCCCCCCTTCATGGAGCCGACGAACATCCAGTTCCGGCGCCCGAGCGCGACACCGCGCAGGGCGTTCTCCACCAGATTGTTGCTGATCTCGAGCCGACCGTCATCACAGTAGCGGACCATAGCCTGCCAGCGATTGAGCGGATAGCGACACGCACGCGCCAGATTGCTGTCAGATGACAGGCCTCGGTTCTGGGTTTCGAGCCAGACGCGCAATGCCTCCAGCTTCGGCACCGCCTTGATCTGGCGGATGCGTCTTCGCTCATCGGGTGGCGCACCCTTGATATCGCGCTCGATGGCGAAGAGCTCGGCGATCCGCACGACCGCCTCTGCCGCAATCGGTGACGGACTTTTCTCCAGGATGTCGGTAAATTTCCGGCGTGCGTGGCTCCAGCATCCCACTTCGACGATATCCTTGGGCGCCTTGGTCCTGGGGTCGCGGTAAAGCGCGTTGTACCCGGCAAAGCCGTCTGCCTGTAGATACCCCCGATAGTCGGCGAGAT
>JAPKCG010000108.1 GCA_028823055.1 Sphingomonas bacterium | reverse complement strand
CCGCGATGCGTTTTGGAATTTTGAGCTTGGTCATCGGCATATCCCTTGGTGTATCGATTATGTAATACACCCGGTCCGCGGTGCAAGAGCATTAGGCCGTGAACGCATAAATGGTAACGAAGGGCAAGGGCCATTGGCAGGCACATAATTGTGGATGTTGAAATGGTCGCGTAGAGTGACCCCTATGGCAAAGCTGATTTCCATCCTGAGGTATCGTGATCCGCTTATGGCGATCGAGTGGCTGGGCGAGACGCTTGGTTTCATTCGTCATTTCGTCGCTGAAGAGGGCGGTTATATTGTCCATGCACAGATGCGTTTGGGCGACGCGTTGCTGATGCTGGGCCCGGATCATTCTGATGATCGATATGGCATGCATAGCCCGCTTGCGCTGACCGGAACCAGTCAATGCGTCTACATTGCGTCGGATGACGACGTTGACGATGCCTACGACAAAGCGAAGATGGCCGGGGCTGAGATTGTCGCCGAGCCTTACGACACGCCCTACGGATCGCGTGAATTCACCTGCCGCGATCCGGAAGGCCATATCTGGAGCGTAGGCTCCTACGCCGGGGAGCCGATCGCAAGTTCGCGATGAGGCCGAACCTATAGCTTGGATATTCCGAAAAAGTCCGATTCAATCGTCGGCATGAGCCGATGTGACCTGACTGACTTCGAGTAGCGCGTGATCGAGCCGCTGCTGCCAAATAAGCCGCGAGGCGTTCCGCGCGTTGAAGACCGCCGCGTGCTGAATGGCGTCGATCCCCATCACTCGCTCCGCGCCTCAACACGGATGCATATGAATCAGCCTTCACACCATTTGGGAATCCTGAATGTCGATCCCGCCTAGATAAGATGGAGAGTAAGCGCGCGTACGAAGGTCGCGGCAAGCGGTTCGTCGAAGCGGCAGCCGAGCGCCTCGCCCTCCTGCCAGACGAGCGTCGCGGCGATCGCGGGACGGCCCGCGAAGCGCAGCCACAACCGCTCGCCCGGATCGGGCACCAGCGTCGCGGCGAGGCGGCAGCCATAAGCGGAAATGTCGATGAGCGCGGCAGCGCTGGGCTGGTCGCCATGCTGACTGACGGTCGCGCGCTTGACGTCGACGGCGTAGCGCGCGTCGTCGCGCCGTTCGAAAGCGGCGGGTGCCGCAGCCCTGAAACGCATCGCAGCGGTCATGTTTCTGCCTCCCCCTTGCGCACAGTGTGCACGCGGAGGAGTCAAGAAAGCGTTGCAACCATGCGCCGACGAGGCGGATCGGCGCGCGGTCCCGCTTTGCCGATCATGGCGCGAGACGACCGCGCGTCGCGCCGACCGGATCATCCCACGCGTTGCCAGACCTGAGACTTGCACAGGAAGCCACCGATCAGGCACCCCGAAATGGTGAGCTGCTGCGGCGAATTCTGCTTGATCCGCGAGGAGAAGCTGCGTCCCATATCGGGGATATAGACGGTGCCGGCCCAGCGATTCTGCCCCGTGCGGCGATAGTCGGAAAGGAGCTGCGTCCCGATCAGCTGATCGACCCCGGCATTGCGTGCGTCCGCCATCGCCTTGCTGTTCGCCCACACGATCGCGCCGCATAATTTGTTAGCGTCGCGGCAAGGCGTGGTCTGCACCGCCAGCGTACCCTTGGGGTTGCTCCATTTGCCGAGGATGGGGTCGCCCGGCAGCGGCGGGGCAAGCGCCTCGGCGGCCATCGCGTTCGATGCGATCACCATCGCCAAAGTCGCCAGCACGAACCGCATCAACCCGTCCTTCACTTCCGAACCGTGGGCGCGACCGAAGGGATCGCGGCAAGGATATGCGCCGGGGGAGCGCGCTGGCGATGATCCAGAACATGCCCCCAGGCGTTTTCAACGACCGACGCCCCGGTACAGCGATGCCGGGGCACAGGCTATCGGTTTCTCCGCAGCCTTTATGCAGGTCTTCCTTTATGCAGGTCTTCGCCCGGCCGCGGCACCGCGTCGCGCACCGCTCGCAAGGAGCCAATGGATCGCGGCTGGATCGGGACGCTGACCGGAATGGGAACGACCATCCCACAAATCAGCTTCGCGATCGAAGGCGGATCGGGCACCCCCGTTCCCGACTTGTCGATCGCCTGTGCCATTCACGAATGGCAGGGGTTGGTGGTAATGTGCCATTGACGGCGCAGCCACCCCGGGGTGTATGCAAACGATCCAGGGGATTACATGAGCATTCTTCCAGAGATGAAGCTGCCGATCATCGGTAGCTGCCTGTGTGGCCAAGTTACCTACACGTGCAGCAAATCGCCCTTTTGGTCCGTCAATTGTCACTGCCGCTCATGCCAGAAGTTGAGTGGAGCGCCGTATGTCTCGGCGTTTTCTGTTCCTGCCGACAGTTTCAGAGTGACGGGCCAGACGGTAGATTTCCGGCGCCTCGCCGAAGCTGGTCATGAGGTGACGACAACGCATTGTGCAGCCTGTGGCTCAAGGGTCCATGCTCAATCGGCTGGCGCCACGCACCTCATGAACGTGTTCGCATCAACCCTCGCGGACCCTTCCGGCTATCTTCCGATCTCCAACGTCTACCTCAGTGAAGCCGCGCATTGGATTGAACCACCGCAGGCAAAGTTCAACTTCGCCAAGATGCCACGAGCTTAACTCCTCCCGATCCTGTCGATGTCCGCTGATGAGCGATAGCGGACATATTCGTCGATCACACCCGTCACGTCCCGCCGCGTCACCGTTTCGTAACGCGGTCCTTGTCGCCGCGGCCTCGGCGTTCGCCGCGGCGTTCCTTGCGGATGCCCTTCGCGTGGGCGCGGGCGCGTTGTTTTTGTTGTTCCCTGGTGGGGGGCGTTTTCTCGTCGAGCGTGAGTGCATCGCCGAGCGCTTCGTCGAAGCCCAGCTGTTTGAGGCTTTCGGCGAAATGCGTCGGCAGGTCGGCGGTGACGTCGATCGTGCCGCCATCGGGGTGATCGACGCGGATGCGGCGGGCGTGGAGGTGCATCTTGCGGCTGATCCCGCCGGTCAGGAACGCGGCCGCGCCGCCATATTTACCGTCGCCGACGATAGGATGGCCGATCGCGGCCATGTGGACGCGCAGCTGATGCGTGCGGCCCGTGAACGGCTGTAGCTCGACCCAGGCGGCGCGATTTCCTGCGCGTTCGATGACGCGGTAACGAGTGCGCGCGGGCGCACCGTTTTCCTCATCGACGTGCATTTTTTCGCCACCGGTGCCCGGCTGCTTGCCGATCGGGAGTTCGATCATGCCGTCGTCGATACTCGGCACGTCGACGATCAGCGCCCAATAAACCTTGCGCGCGGTGCGGCCCGAAAAGGCCTTGGCGAAGAACGCGGCGGCGCGGCTGGTGCGCGCGACGAGCAGCGCGCCGCTGGTATCCTTGTCGAGCCGGTGGACGAGCTTTGGCCGCCCCTCTGCCTCATATTGCAGCGCGTCGAGCAGGCCGTCGACATGCTCATGCGTCTTGGTGCCGCCCTGCGTCGCGAGACCGGGGGGCTTGTTGAGGACGAGGCCCTGCAGATCCTTGTGGATCACCATATCGCGCGCGAACGCGGTCTGATCGTCCGACAGCGCGGGGCGTTCGCGTTTCGGTTTCTCGTCGACATGCGTCGGTTCGGGCGGGGGCACGCGCAAGATCTGGCCTGCGACGATCCGGTCGCCAGGCGTCGCGCGCGATCCGTCGACCCGCAGCTGTCCGGTGCGCGCCCATTTCGCGACGGTCGTAAAGCTGGTGTCGGGCAAATGGCGTTTGAACCAGCGGTCGAGGCGGATGCCGTCATCGTCGAACCCGACGTTGAATTCGCGCACGCCGATGTCCTTGGCCTGGTCCGGCTTCCGGCCCTTGTCCTCGCTTACGCGACCGCCCTCGCTCCCGCGACCGTCCTCGCTCATGCGACCGCCCTTGTCAGCGACAGTCCGGCGAAGACCGCGACGATCGACGCGGCGACCGAAGCGACGACATAGACCGCCGCCGTCGTCAGCGCGCCACGGTCGATCAGATTGACGACATCGAGCGAAAAGGAGGAGAAGGTCGTGAACCCGCCGAGCACGCCGACGCCGAGCAGCAACCGCCAATTCTCCCCCGCCCCGATGCGCGCGAGGATGCCGACGAGCAGGCCCATCAAGAGCCCGCCGAGGATGTTGACGGCCATCGTCCCATAGGGGAAGCCCGGTCCGAACGAGGCAAGCGCAGCCCGACCGACGAGATGGCGCGCGCCCGCACCGAGTGCGCCGCCGAGCATGACGAGAAAAAGTGGCATGATGCGCCTTTAGGACGGTTGCGGCGCAACGTCACGTCCAATGCGCAGGCACCGCGCTGTCGACCGGTCAGCTGCCGTGATTGGTGATGATGTCGATATCGGATCCGCCGCCATCATGCGGGGCGGCATAGATGATATAGGCGTCGTCGCCCTTCGTCCCGCCGAGCACGTGCCTGACGCCGTCGCGCTGATGATCGGCGGCGAACCCGGCATTGCTCGTCCTGGTATAATACCAGTCGAGGATTTTCATGACCGGCGCGCCGCTGGTGAAACTGACGACGCGCAGGCCGCAGTCCGCGCCTGCCGCTTCCGACACGCGCGCATCGGGATAGAGCGGCACCTGAGCGGGCATCCGCGCAGCCCATGTCGCGGAATAGCCAAGCCGTCTGGCGCAATCCGCCATGCTCCCGTTACGCTGCCGAAGGGCTAGTTCGCCCAGCGTCAGCGCACCGTCTGCGGTGCGGCAATCGGGGCAGTCGCCGGGCTGGGGCGTCGATTTCAGCGTGGCGGGATCGACGCCGTCGTCCTTTGCGCCAATATCGTCGGGGGGCACCGCGCCGGGATCGGGGCGATTGGGTGGGCGGACCGATTTGTTGTTCGCGCTTTGGCTGAGCGACGGATCGACCATAATCTGATCGCGCAATGCCGCAGTCAGCGTCGGGTCACCCTGATTGCCCTGCGTCAATTGCCTGTCGAGCCGGTCGAGATCGGATTCGGCGGCGGGCTGTTTACCGCACGCGGCAAGGGCGATCGGCAGCAGGCACAGCAGGCGGGCGCGGACGAAATTATTCACGCGCGATCTGGTGACGCCTAACCATTAAGAAATCACGCAAAAAGGCGTAAATGGCGCAAAAAAGCCGGAGGTGTCTTGCACGAGTGACACGCCGTTCCCATAATTTACGTCATGAACATCATCTCAATCCTGATCGGCTTCGTCACACTGGCATTCGGGCTGGTCGCCTTCATCCCGTTGCTGGGGTGGATGAACTGGTTCGTCATCCCGATCGGGATCGTCGGCGCTGCGCTGGGCGCGCTGTCGACATCCAGATCGGGGCGCAATCTCAATCTCGTACTCATCGTCATCTTCGCGCTCAGGCTGATGCTCGGCGGGGGCATTTTCTAGCGCGAACGAAAAAGGCCCGGCAATGTACCGAGCCTTTTCCAAGTCTTAGCGGCAGTTCACCTGGCCACGGTCGACCGACTGGCCGAGCAGCGCACCGCCGGCGCCGCCGATCAGCGTGCCGAGCAGGCGCGATCCGCCCCCGGCGATGATGTTGCCTAATGTGCCGCCAGCGATACCGCCGACTATCAGGCCGGTCGTGCCATCGTTGCGGCGGCAATAATATTGGCCGTTCTGCCCGCGATAGACGCGGTCGTTCCGCGTCAGGCGACGCGACTGATAATAACGGCCATCGCGATAATAACGGTCCGCATAATAGGCATTCTGGCCTGGTTCGCGGCGATTATAGTCGTAGTTGCGATAGGCGCGATAGTCGCGGTTGATGTTGCGCACGTCCTTGCGCCGGTCCTTTCGCGCGTCGCGGACCTCCTTGCGATATTCCTTCTGCGCCTTGCGAACGTCCTTGCGGCTGTCGGCATCGCGCAGGTCGCGGCGGTAGTCGCGCTGGGCATCGCGCAGCTCGCCACGATATTCGCGATTGGCACCCTGATAGGTGCTTTGTGCGATGGCGGCCGCAGGGATCGCGGTAAGCGACACCGCCGCCATCGCGGCGAAGAGGGGAATGCTACGCATGAACTGTCTCCTTGGGGAATTCGTGCTGATAGAACGAACACGTCGGAGCAGAGGTTGCGTGAACCGAAAACTACGTCCGGTTCACGCGACCGACAGTTTCAGCCGAAGCTGATGTCCAACGTGATGTCGGTATCGAGCACCTTGGACACCGGACAGTTGACCTTTGCTTCATTGGCGATCTTTTCGAATTCAGCCTGATCGATGCCGTCGACCTTGCCCGAGAGCGTCAGCGCGGATTTCGTGATCGTGAAGCCGTCGCCATCCTTGTCGAGGCTGACCTTCGCGTCGGTCTTGAGGCTGCCCTGTTCATGACCCGCCTTGGCGAGCGCGAAGCTCAATGCCATCGTGAAGCAACTGGCGTGTGCGGCGGCGATCAGCTCTTCGGGATTGGTGCCGGGTTCATCCTCGAACCGCGTGTTGAAGCCATAGGGATTATCCTTGAGCGCGCCCGACTGGGTCGAGACGTGACCCTTGCCGTCCTTGCCGAGACCTTCGTAGCTGGCTGAGCCGCTGCGGGTGACCATGATGCTGTTCTCCATATTCGATGAGTAATGAGTGGCGGAAAGCCAACGCGAAACGGGACGCTGCGATCCCTCGCAGCGTCCCGTGTTTTGCTTCGTCGGCCGAAAGCCGGCGTTTAGCGGCAGCGTTTGTTGCCGCCGCTCTTTTCTATCGCACGGCCCGCCAGCGCGCCTGCGACGGCGCCGCCGAGCGTACCGACCGTCCGGTCGCCGCGCGTGTCGATCGTGCGCCCGACCAATGCGCCCGCAACGCCGCCGACGATCGTGCCGGTCGTGCCGTCCGGCTTCTTGCAGCGCCAATGGCCGTTGCGGTCCTTATATTCGCGATAGTTAGAGCGGCTCTGCGCTTCGGCCGACGACACCGGCAGCGCGATCGAAGGCACGACCATCGCGGCGGCCCCCATAGCGAGCATCAACTTACGCATAACTTTACTCCCAAAAATTCGTAACGGCTGGAAAACGTCGTTGTGATGGAACTGGTTGCATGAACCTGAAACAACGTCGTGTTCATCCGCCGCGCGCCGCGCCGGCGCATCCCAGCGATCATTCGAACGAATAGGGCACTGGCCCGCGACGGTCGGGCCGGATGTGGAGATGGCTGCCCGCGGGGGGGAAGGCGCGCTGGTCGCAATCGGTGCGCGGGCAGATGCGGCACGAGATACCGATCCGCGTCGCCGCCCCGTCGAGCTGCAGCCCGTCGGCATAGACGAAATCACCCGCCTGACTGATTTCGCAGCCCAGCGCGACGGCGTAGCGCCGAGGTGCGCGCGCGTAGCTGCCCGACGGTTTGACGAGCCCCTTCGCCATCGAGACATAACGCGTGCCGTCGGGCGTTTCCGCCAGCTGAACGAGGAGACGATCGGGGATAGCGACGGCTTCGTGGACGCTCCACAACGGGCACGCGCCACCGAACCGGGCGAATTGCAGCCGGGTCGCCGAATGCCGCTTGGTGATGTTGCCCGCCATGTCGACGCGGCAAAAGAACATGGGGACGCCGAGCGCGCCGGGACGCTGTAACGTCGAGAGCCGGTGGCAGGTCTGTTCGAAACTCGTCCCGAACCGCTGGCGCAGACGATCGATGTCGTGCCGCAGATCGATCGCGGCATCGCGAAAGGCGCGATAGGGCATCACCAGCGCGCCCGCTGCGTAGTTGGCGAGCCCGGCGGACAGCAATTCGCGGGCGCCGACGCTGATCATCTCGTCGCGGGCGATATCGTCGGTCAGGCCCGGCCATTCGAGTCGGATCAACTGATGCGCCAGCGCGAACAGCGTCGTTTCGGGGGCCTGTGCGGGATCGAGCGTCAGCGTCCGGGACACAGGGTCGAACGCGCGCATCGCCCCGTCGCTGCGCAGGGCGATGCGGACGCCGTGGTCGCGGAGCCGCGCCTCGATCGACAGGGCAATCGGCTGACCGGGGGGCAGCGTCTCGGCGAGCGTTTCCGCCCGACGATCGATCGCATCGACATAGTTGCGCGCGGTGTGAAACCAGTCGCGCACCTCCTCCCACGGTAGCCGCCGCGCCTCGCCCGGACTCGCATCGACCCGGTCGTCGAGCGCGCGAAGCTGTTCCTGCGCGCGATTATAGGCGCGGTGGAGCGCGACCATCCGGCGGACGAGCAAGGGCTGTTGCTTGACGCCCTTGCGCACGTCGTCGGCATTTATCCGCGCGTCGGGGATCGAGGGATCCTCCGCCGCGCCGCGTCCTTCGACGAGCAGTCCCTGATCCTCCTCCGGTCCGATCGTCGCCCAGTCGCCGGGAAAATGCCGCGCGAGCGCCAGCATGACCGGCGCGGTGATCGGGCGATCGCCATTTTCGATCTGCGACAGATAGCTGACCGACAGGCCGAGCCGTTGCGCCAGCATCCGCTGCGTCAGCGACAGACGATGGCGCAGATCGCGGACGCGGTGACCGGCGAAGACGCGGGTTGAGGGCATGATTGGGCCACTCGTATCATGACCAGCCGATTGATCCACAAGAACATGATTGCGGCGACGCATCTGGCGGCCGCGACCCGATGGGCTGCGGGGTGGCCGTGCAGCTATGGTCGTGGCCTAATCCAGGTTCACCGCAGCTTGCCGGCGACGTCGTTTTGTGCCGACGTCGATCTGGGGTCAGCCTACGCTTGCCGAAAAATCGTTCGCCGAATCCTTGAGCCGGGCGAGTTCGTCGCCGACTTCGCCGAAACCAAGGCCGAGCGCCGCGATCTCGCTGGATACCGCGCGTGTATCGGACACCATCGTCGCGATCGTGCCCGCCATCGATCCCGCTGCGAGCGCGGTTTCATCGACGGCGGCGGTGATCGACGACACGGTAAGCACCTGCGTGGCCATCGCTTCCCTGATCCTTGCGGCGCTGAGCTGTACTTCGGAAACGGTCGCGCGAATGCCGATATTGGTGTCGACCGCGCCCTTGGTCGCGAACTGGATCGCGGCGATCTTGCCCGCGATGTCGTCGGTGGCGCGCGC
>JAPKCG010000107.1 GCA_028823055.1 Sphingomonas bacterium | reverse complement strand
TACGGCATCTTGGCAGGCATCAAGCAGGCGAACGCGTTCCGCAAAGGCAGCTGGGGTGCGGCGATCGCCGATGCGATGGCCCCGGTTGACGGTGACATCGTGATCGAGGGGAAGCGGGGCCTCGACTGCTTTGCGAGCACCAATCTCGACTTCATCCTGCGCCAACGCGGCATCACCGATCTGGCGATCGCCGGCTTCCTGACCAATTGCTGCGTCGAATCGACCATGCGGTCGGCCTACGAACGCGGCTACGGCGTCGTGACGCTTACCGACTGCACGGCGACATTGAGCGCCGAAGAGCAGAACGCTGCGATTACAAAGAATTTTCCGATGTTCTCCCGGCCCATGACCCACGACCAGTTCCTGGCCGCTCTGGAGACGTCTGCATGAAGTTCGACACACCTGCAGGCACGACACCGATCGACCGCCTTACCGTTGTGGGACGCGGGCACACCCGCGTCGAAGGCCCCTTTAAAACGACGGGCACCGCGCGTTATGCGGCCGAGCATCACGATTTCGCGCCAGATGCGGTGCAGGGCTTCATCCTTGGCCCGGCGATCGGCAAAGGACGGATCGACCGTATCGATACGGCGACCGCACAGGCCGCGCCTGGGGTCCATGCGATCGTGACGTATGAAAACTCCGGCCCGATCGGCAAGGGTGAATTCTACACCCAACGCATTCTGGCTGGACCGATGGTCGATCATTATCACCAGGCGGTCGCGGTGGTCGTCGCCGACACCTTTGAACAGGCACGAGCTGCGGCATCGCTGATCGGTGTTTCCTATGCGCGCGGGACGGGTCGCTTCGATCTGGCGGCGCAGAAACCATCCTCTCCGATCGCACCGGAGGAACCGTTCGGTGGCTCGACGAATTCGTCGGTGGGCAACTTCGCAAGCGCGTTTGCCAGCGCCCAGCTCAAGGTCGACGAAACATACACGGTTCCCGACCAGGCCCATTCGATGATGGAGCCCCACGCGACCATCGCGCGATGGGACGGCGACCAGCTCACCTGCTGGACGTCGATCCAGGCGATGAACTGGGGCTGTCGTGACCTGGGCCTCATCATCGGAACCCCGAAAGAGAATATTCGCCTGCATTCGTCGTTCATCGGCGGCGGCTTTGGCGGCAAGGGCACGACCCAAAGCGACCTGGCGCTGGCTGCTATTGCCGCGCGCATATCGGGTCGCCCGGTCAAAGTGGTGTTGCAACGCCCGTTGATGTTCAACAATACCATTCATCGGCCAAAGACGATCCAGCGCATTCGGCTGGGCGCCGACAGCGAGGGCCGTCTCGTTGCCATCGGTCACGACAGCTGGTCGGGCAATTTGGACGGTGGCCGCACTGAGCCGACCACCCTTCCAACCCAGCTGGTATATGCGGGGAAGAACCGCCTTTTGCGTCGCTATCTTGCCACGCTCGATCTGGCCGAAGGTAACGCCATGCGCGCGCCCGGAGAGGCGCCGGGAATGATGGCTCTGGAAGTCGCGATGGACGAGCTGGCCGAAAAACTCGGCATGGATCCGGTGGCGCTGCGCATCGTCAACGACACGCAGGTCGATCCGGCAAAACCCGAGCGAAAATTTTCCACCCGGCCGTTCGTACAGTGCCTGCAAGAGGGCGCGGGCCGGTTTGGCTGGAATGCACGGCTCGCCAAACCCGGCGGTCGGCGCGAGGGCAAGTGGTTTATCGGCATGGGCGTCGCCAGCGCGATCCGCGGCGCACCGATCATGAAGGCGGGCGCGCGTGTCCGGCTGGGCAAGGACGGACATGTCACCGTCGAAACCGATATGACCGACATCGGCCAGGGCAGCTACACGATCGTTGCGCAGACCGCCGCGGAAATGATGGGCGTTCCGCTCAGCCATGTGACCGCAAAGCTTGGTGATTCCACCTTCCCGGAAACTCCCGGCTCCGGCGGCCAGGCCGGTGCCGCGTCGGCCACGGCCGGCGTCTACGCGGCCTGCGCGAAGCTGCGCGAATTGGTGGCGCAGCGTCTGGGCTTCAACACGACCGATGTGACGTTTGCGGACGGGCGCGTTGGTTCCGCAGGCCGTTCGGTCCCGCTCGCAGACGCCGCCAAGGACGAGGAGATCGTCGCCGAGGATTTCATGGAATATGGCGATCTGAACAAGGAATATGCGCAACAGACCGTCGGCGCGCATTTTGCGGAGGTGGCGGTAGACGCTTACACCGGTGCGGTCCGCGTGCGCCGGATGCTGGCGATCTGCGCCGCAGGACGTATCCTCAATCCGATCACCGCGCGCAGCCAGGTGATCGGTGGAATGACGATGGGGATCGGCGCTGCTTTGATGGAAGAAATGGCCGTGGACACCCGCTTCGGTTTCTTCGTCAATCACGACCTCGCGGGCTACGAGGTGCCCGTCCATGCCGACGTCCCACATCTCGATGCGCATTTCATCGACGAGGTCGATGCGACGATGTCGCCGCTGAAGGCTAAGGGAGTTGGCGAACTGGGCCTGGTCGGGGTAGCCCCGGCTATTGCCAATGCCGTATACAATGCCACGGGCGTTCGCGTGCGCGAATATCCGGTGACGCTCGACAAGCACCTGGCCGGGCTGCCGGAAATCGCGTGATACCTGTTTTGGGCCCGATCGTCCCGCAACGCAGGGCCGATCCCGCCCGACGGGCACGGCGATATGCCGTGATACGCTTCGCGACATGCCGATCGTGACGAGCGATGGCTAGCAGGGTGATAACGCGACCGTATCACTCACGCCGACGCCTGAAACCGTGACGGGAATCTTGTCGTATCACCGTCCCGTGCGGGCACCCGGTACGAACCCGTGGGCCGACGCGGCATACGCGATTGCGAAGGCGACCGCCAACAAGGCCAGCATCGCGGGAAAAAATGCGGACACTCCCGCGCTGCGATAGATCAACGCGCCGATTGCTCCCCCGCAAGCGATGCCTACATTCCAGACGGTGGTCAGCATGGCGCCGACGATATCGACGCCCTCTCCTGCGGCATCCGATGCGGCCGTCTGGATGGAGGTCGCAGCACCGCCGAACGTCAGGCCCCACAGCGCTATACCGACCAGAACGACGCTGTACCCGTGCGACAAAAAGCCCAGCACGGCGGTGGCAGCAGCGAATATGGCGAGGCTGGCCAGGACATGCGCGCGCAGATGACGGTCCACGGCGGCACCCGCGATCCATATTCCGCCAAGTGCCGCACATCCGAACACGAATAGCAGCTGGCTCACGCGATCACCGTCGCCTGCCCACGCCGCATACGGCGCGACATAGGTGTACAGGATGTAATGCGCCGTCACCCACGCGAAAGCGGTCGCCAGGATCGGCGCGACGCCCGGCATTCGCAACACGGCAAGGTTCGACAGCCTGCGCTCGGGTGGCTGACCGGCGCTATCCGGCATTTTCCACGCGATCGCCGCCGCGAGGCACAGCGCCAGCGCAGCCAGGACGAGAAACGCGGTTCGCCAGCCGACCGCCTCCCCGGCGAACGTGCCCAGCGGAACGCCCACCGACAGCGCCAGCGGCGTACCGATCATGGCCAGCGCGAGCGCCCGCCCTTTCAGCCGGTCCACCACCAGTCGGCGCGCATAACCGCCGAGGATGCCCCAGCCGAGTCCGGCTGCAACGCCCGCCGCAAACCGCGCGACAAGCGTGATCGCGTAGTTGTACGATAGCGCGGTCACGACATCGCACGCCAGCAGGCCCACGATCGCCGCGAGCAAAAGCGGCTTTCGCGTATAGCTTTGCGTGAAGCTGACGAGCGGGATCGCTGCCGCCACCGATCCGATGGCGTAGATCGTCACCATCTGCCCCGCGAGCGCCCCCGATATGTCCATGTCCGACGCGACTTGCGGCAAGAGTCCCGCCGGCAATGTCTCCGTCACGATCGCGGTGAACCCGGTCAGCGCGAGCAGGATAAGCGCGCCGACCGGCAACGTTTCGCGCTCGCCCTGCGCGGGGGCGTCATGTTCCACCGTCATACCTTTGTTGTGACTGCCGCGCGACGACGTGCCGAACGCAGGGCCACACATATTACGAACCGCAGTCCCGATCGTGGCATGGCCGCTGCTCAACGCCTGGATGAGAAACGGTCATGACGCGAAAGCAGGCACTCCATGCCGCAAAGTGAACGGCGTTCATCATGCCATCAACGCACGACCGCGTTGTCCGCGCGCCGATCGAAGATTACTTCGGGATCAGTACATATCGCCGCCGAGGATGTAATCATGACCGATCATGCGACCCAGTCGGCGACGCGCTGACCATGACGCCCCGGAACCCGCTCGCATCCGCGCCACTGGTCGACGGTCATGGCCGCGCGATCCGCTATCTTCGGGTTTCGGTCACCGATCGCTGCGACCTGCGCTGTCGTTATTGCATGGCGGAGAAGATGACGTTTTTGCCGCGCGCGAAGCTTGCGACACTGGACGAGCTTGCCATCATCGCGGAACGTTTCATCGCGCGCGGCGTGCGAAAGGTCCGGCTGTCGGGCGGAGAACCGCTCGTCCGGCGTGACGTGCTCGATCTGGTTCATCGGCTGGGACGTCAAGTCGGCGACGCGCTCGACGAATTGACGATGACCACCAACGGAATGCGGCTTGACGCCCACGCCTCCGATCTCGCTGGGGCAGGAATACGTCGCGTCAACGTCAGCCTCGACACGTTGGACCCCGACCGTTTCCGGTTCATCACCCGCACCGGCAATATCGACCGCGTGCTGGCAGGCCTCACCGCGGCCCGCCTTGCGGGACTCGCGATCAAGATCAACATGGTCGCATTGAAGAATTTCAACGAAGACGAGATCGCGCCGATGCTGGAATGGTGCGTGGCGGAAGGCCACGACCTGACCCTGATCGAAACGATGCCACTGGGCGATGTCGGAGAGGATCGTACCGATCGCTTCCTGCCGCTGACAGGCGTGCAGGCGAAGCTCAAGGCCCGTTTCAGGCTCGAACATGATCCGATCGGTACGGGTGGCCCCGCGCGCTATTGGCGGGTCGACGGCGGCAAGACGCGGATCGGCTTCATCTCACCGTTGACAGCGAATTTTTGCGATGGGTGCAACCGCGTTCGGCTGACGACCGAGGGCAAGCTTTATACGTGTCTTGGCCATGACGATTGCCGCGATCTCAAGGCCGCGCTCCGCGACGGCGGGATCGACGGGCTCGACGCCGCCATCGCCGATGCGTTGGCGACCAAGCCGCGCCGCCACGACTTCCGGATCGGCGTCGGCGGTGCGGCAGCGGTGGCCCGCCATATGAGCGTTACGGGAGGATGATGCGCACCAGCAGCGCCATGCGGCCATTTATTTGCCTGTTGGCCTTGTTGGCGGCATGCGGCCAACCCGCCGCGACCGCCAACACCGCCCGACGCAGCAAACCCAATGTCCCGGACGCAGGAACGATGAAGACGATCGAAATAGATGCCGGGGATCGGCAGTGGACGGCGCAGATCGCGGACAGCCCGACCGCCCGCGAATTCATCGCGCAACTTCCGCTCACCCTGACACTGACCGATTATGCGGCCACGGAAAAAATTGCCACCCTGCCCCGCCCGTTGACCCGCAAAGGCGCACCGGCGGCGGTCACGCCGCGCGCCGGAGACATCGGCTATTACGCGCCGTGGGGAAATATCGCCTTTTACCACAGGGATGGCCCGCACTCCCCCGGCCTTGTGATCCTCGGTCGGATCGACTCGCCCTACAGTGATCTCGCAAAGCCGGGTGCCGTGAAGGTCACGATCCGGCGTCGCCACGCCACGTCGACCAAGGACTGTCGCGTGAAGGATTGCAGGCTTCACGATTGGTCGATGCACTGAAAAGCAAGCGTGCAACAAGATCGTCGCGTTTGCCCTGCCGCTACCGATCCCGTATTCTCAGCCGATCGTTTGCGAGGCTAAACCACCGAACGCGGGATACATCATGCCGACCAGCCGATCCGACCTTGCCGACCTCACATATTTCCTGGCGATCTCC
Organism: Sphingomonas bacterium; assembly: GCA_028823055.1. Classification (GTDB taxonomy): domain Bacteria; phylum Pseudomonadota; class Alphaproteobacteria; order Sphingomonadales; family Sphingomonadaceae; genus Sphingomonas. The sequence goes on along the minus strand of JAPKCG010000107.1, from coordinate 3,052 downwards.
CGGCATCGCAGTTTCAAAATGGCTGGGCTTGAACTCGGCGTCAGCGCGTCGGCGCTCAGCCACGCATTGAAGGGGCTGGAGGCACGGCTCGGGGTTCGCCTGCTCCACCGCACGAACCGGAGCGTGACGTTGACCGCAGCCGGTGAGGAACTGAGGAACACGATCGCGGAACCCTTCGATACGATCGATCAGGCCGTCGAAAGCCTCAATCGCTATCGCGACGCCCCGACGGGACGGGTTCGCCTGAACGTTGCTGCTGAAGCGGCGCCGTTATTGCTGGCGCCCGTGATGCCGATCTTCATCGAGCGATATCCCGATATCGAAATCGACATTGCGGCGCGCGATGAGATGACGGATGTGATCGAAGATGGTTTCGACGCGGGGATCCGATACGGCGGTACGGTACCCGAGGACATGGTGGCGCAGCGTCTGTCGAGCCAATTGCGGTGGGTTGTCGCGGCGTCCCCCGCCTATCTTGAGAAATTCGGCGTTCCACAGCACCCATCGGATCTGGAACATCATCATTGCCTCGGGGTCCGTCTAGGCAATGCGCACATCTACCGTTGGGAGTTCGAAGGCGCCGAAGGCGAATTTTCGGTTCCTGTGGCGAGCAAGATCCTTGTCGACGGAGGACGAGCGATGCTCGCCATGGCGCTTGCCGGTATCGGGCTGATGTATGGCATGGAGCCAACCTTCGCCCCCCATGTCGCGCGCGGGGAACTGCGCCTGGTCCTGGAGGACTGGTCGACGATGGGGCCGGCATACCATGCCTATTATTCCAGCCGTCACCAGGTGCCGACAGGACTGAAGCTTTTGATCGAGCTCATCCGTGAGGTGCGCCCGCTGGGGCTTTAGCGCCGCCCCATCAAAACGGCGCACACGGCTGCGCATCATCGCGGCGATTTCATAAACCGAATGCCATCGACATCCGCAAGCTTCCTCCCGACACGCAGTCACGCTCGATCATGGGCGTCGCTGAGTCCGCCGCGCGTCCGTAAAACCGGCCCGACGTTCAGGCATTCATCTGGTCAGCGTTCGATGTTGCCAGGCTTTTACGATCTGCCTGCTGTCAGCGCCTGTCATTTCGGCTAGGGCAATAGCGGCGTGACCGCTTGCCCCGGCGCATCCCAGGAGACGAGCCATGAGTGACCGCGTTTTGATTTTCTACGGCTCCTACCGGTCTGACCGGCAAGGCATTCGGTTGGCGAAATTTCTCGTACAGGCATTTGCCGAGCGCGGCGCTGATGCCGAGCTCATCGATGCCAAGGCAATCGGCCTCCCGATGCTGGATCGCATGTACAAGGAATATCCCGCAGGCGACGCGCCGCCCGCGGTCGAACAGCTCGCGGCTAAAATCCGGGGGGCCGATGCCTTCGTTTTCGTGACCGGCGAATATAATTGGGGGCAGCAACCGGGCCTCAAAAATCTGACCGATCATTTCCTCGAGGAATGGTTCTGGCGACCAGCCGCGATCGCCAGCTATTCGGCCGGGCGTCTGGCCGGGGCTCATGCCAGCGTCGCGTGGCATGGAACGCTTACCGAGATGGGAATGGTCGTCGTCTCCAGCACCTTGGCGGTCGGCGGCATCGGCCATGCTCTGGATGCCGAAGGACAGCCAACCGGCGACGGCGGCGCGGCGCTGACTCGCGCCTTTCCACGCTTCGCCGACGACCTGGGCTGGTGGGCGGCTGCAGCGCGCGAACACCGCGCTCGTATCGAGCCACCCTATTGAAACATTGGTTTAGGATTGGCGATGCTTTGCCAATGCTGGGCCCGGATCCATCTGACGATCGATGTGGAATGCATAGCCCGCTTGCGCTGACTGGGACCAGTCAATGCGTTTACATTGCAATGGATGAAGACGTCGACGATGCTTATGACAAAGCGATGATGGCTGGGGCTGAGATTGTCACCGCGCCCTATGACACGACCTACGGCTCACGTGAATTCATCGGCCGCGATCCGGATGACCATAGGCGGATTTCCTTTCGCACCGCCAATCGCATAGAACCGTCTTCCATGGTGGCGAAACTTTCCCGATGACGCGGTTGGCGGTGTTTGATTGCGACGGGACGCTTGCCGACGGTCAGGCGAATATATGCGTCGCGATGGAGCGTGTTTTTGTCGGCGAGGGCCTGACACCGCCGCCGCGTCGGGCGATCCGCCGGATCGTCGGGCTGAGCCTGGTCGAGGCGATGGCCGCATTGCTACCCGTCGCCGAAGAGGTCCAGCATCGGCGGATGGCGGCGGCGTATAAGACGATTTTCTCCGGAATGCGTGCGACGGCGCAACTGGCGGACGAGCCATTGTTCGAGGGCATCGTCGCGGTGCTCGATCGGTTACGCGACGATGGCTGGCTGATCGGCGTTGCGACCGGCAAATCCGATCGGGGTCTCGCCCACCTGCTCGCCGCGCACGACATCGCGGATCGTTTCGTGACGCTACAGACCGCCGACCGGCATCCCTCCAAACCCGATCCGGCGATGCTCGTCGCCGCGATGGACGCAACCGGCGCGATGCCGCATGAGACCGTGATGATCGGTGACACGAGTTTCGATATGGCAATGGCGCGGGCGGCGGGGGTGCGGGCGGTCGGCGTCGCATGGGGCTATCATGACGCCCATGACCTCTTCGAAGGCGGGGCGGATGTCGTTACGCACATCGTCGCCGACTTGCCGGGGGTATTGACGTGACCGAGGATGCGCTGGCGCGGCGGCGCTATTTCACGATCGTCGCGGCACGGCTGGCGGGGGTCGCGGGCGCGGTATTGGGGCTGGTGTTGATCGGCCGTGCGCCCGATACGCTGACGAAGTTCATCGGCATGACGCTCGTCTTGTCGGCACTCGTCATGATCGCGGTCGTCCCGCGCAACCTGGCGCGCCGCTGGCGGACGCCACCAGACGCATGAAACGCTTCTGGCAAGATGTCCGTATCGGCGTTGATCGGTCGATCCTGCTCGACACACGTCCCGTGCGTACACCGGGACGGGCACCGTTGATATTACCCAACGACGCATTGGCCGAGGCGGTCGCCGCGGAATGGCGCGCGGTCG
>JAPKCG010000569.1 GCA_028823055.1 Sphingomonas bacterium | reverse complement strand
ATTGATCTCCTGCGTCTGTTAAACTGGCGTTGGTTATTCATATCAGACAGGGCCGAACGATAAAAACGATTAAAGTCATGGACCGTGAGTGGCTCAAGCGATCAATGGCCCACCAGTTTGCGCATGACGATGCCGTATTCGGCCCATTTACTCCTCCAGCGCGATCTCGAACATCGTCGGCCATAATTTGCCCGTCACGAACAACCGCCGCTTTTCGGCGTCCCACGCGATACCGTTCGCCACCGCCTCGGGATCGGTGGCCTTCACCTCGGCAACGAGCGGGCGCAGGTCGATAACCCCGGTCACCCGCCCCGATGCCGGATCGATTCGCACCAGAAACGGCTGGTGCCAGACATTGGCGAGGATCGCACCGTCGACCCATTCCAGTTCGTTGATCTGCGTCAGTTTCTGTCCGCCGATCGTCACCGTCACGCGGCGGCGCTCCGCCATCGTCGCGGGATCGTGAAAAATCAGCGTCGCGCTGCCATCCGACCGGATCAGCGATTTCCCATCGCTCGTCAGCCCCCAACCCTCACCACGATAAGCCAGCGTTCCTTCAGCTTTCAGCGTCGCGGGCGACCAGAGATGCGCGATCCCCTTATGCCAGGTAAGGCTGACGAGCCGGTCGCCAAATGCTGCCAGACCTTCGCCGAATTCGCTCGGCGGTATCGACCCGCGACGTTCGACCTTACCCGTCGCCAGCACGACGCGCCGGACTTCCGATCGGCCCTCCAGCCCGACGCTTTCGTATAAACCGCCGTCGTGCCAGATCAGGCCTTCGGTAAATGCCGCCGGATCGTGCGGGTAACGCGCGATGATGCGCAGGCCGATCAAGGGCGGACGCGCTGCTGCGGCGACGGCAGGGGCGGTAGCGGGAGCAGCCTGCGCGGACGGCGCGACGGCGGGCTGTGGCAGCGGTGCGGCACCGGGCAGCAGCAGCGCGACAGATGCGGCGGTCGTCAGGCGGAAAATTCGCGTCATCATGCCAACTTTACTCATCCGGCCCTCTTTTCGTCGGATACGCCTGCCATTCGATCCCCCGCCATCTAGCCCGACTTCCGTCCGGCCCAACTTCCGTCCGGCCCAACTGCCGTCCGACCCTGTCGCCTTCCGACCGCCCTCCCATCCAAGGTCGTTCGCCTTTCGAAGGCAAACGGCTCGAAACCAAAAAACGGCCCGCCGGGACGATGCCAGGCGGGCCGTTCTTGTGGTCACATCGCGTGAACCGTCGCTTTACGGGGCAAGCCCCGGCCAGGCGTCGATTACGAGGAGGCACCCTGCAGGTTAACCGCAGCATATTTGCCGCGACGATCGACCTCGAGTTCGAATTCGAGCCGGTCGCCTTCGTTCAGCGTTTGCATACCGGCACGCTCGACGGCCGAAATATGCACGAACGCATCGGGCTGGCCATCGTCGCGCTGAATGAAGCCAAAGCCCTTCATCGCGTTGAAGAACTTGACCGTTCCCGTTGCCTTTTCGCCGGTCAGCTGACGCTGCGGGCCACCCTGGCCGCCGCCCGGAGGGCCACGGTCGTCACGCTCACGCGGCGGACCGCGATCGGTGACTGCCATCGGCTCGCCATCGATCTTGAGATCGGTTGCCGAGATGCGGCCACCGCGATCGACCAAGGTAAAGCCCAGCGGCTGCCCTTCGGCCAGACCGGTCAGGCCAGCCTGTTCGACCGCCGAGATGTGAACGAACACGTCTTCGCCACCATCGTCGCGCACGACGAAGCCGAAGCCCTTCTGCCCGTTGAAGAATTTTACGACGCCCGTGCCTTCGCCGACAACCTGGGGGGGCATGCCGCGACCACCGCCGCCGCCGCCGCCGCCGCCGAAGCCGCCGCCACCGCCGCCGCCGAAACCACCGCCGCCGCC
>JAPKCG010000106.1 GCA_028823055.1 Sphingomonas bacterium | reverse complement strand
CTACAAGCCGCTCGCCGAAATCGAGGCGGTGTCGAAACAGGATTACACCAACTCGGTCGCCCAGGCGCGACAGGCTCAGGCCTCGGTGGGTCAGACTCGCGCCGCGCTCGACAGCGCGCGCGTGACCCTCAGCTTCACGACCGTCCCGGCGCCGATCACCGGACGGATCGGGCGGTCGCTCTTCACCGTTGGCGCGCTCGTGTCGGCTAGCCAGACCGATCCGCTCGCGCAGATCCAGCGGCTCGATCCGATGTTCGTCGACATTCAGCAATCATCCGCCGACATTCTGGCGCTGCGCCGCAGCCTCGCGCAGGGCGGCACCGTCCCCGCCACTGCAAAGGTGCGGCTGACGCTGGAGGATGGCAGCGATTACGGCCAGACCGGTACACTCGAATTTTCCGAAGCGATGGTCGATCCGCAAACCGGCACGGTGACGTTGCGCGCGCGCTTCCCCAATCCCGAAGGATTGCTGCTGCCCGGAATGTTCGTGCAGGCGCGGCTCGTCCAATCGATCAACCAGCGCGCGATATTGGTGCCGCAGCAGGCGGTGAGTCGCGATCCCAAGGGCAATGCCACGGTGATCGTCGTCGGCCCCGGCAACAAGGCGGTGACCAGGACCATCAAGGCCGATCGCGCGCAGGGCGCGTTCTGGATCGTGACAGGGGGGCTCAATCCCGGCGACAAGGTCATCACCCAGGGTCTGTCGAAGCTCCAGCCTGGCCAGCCCGTAAAGCCGGTGCCTGCCGACACGCCTGAAAAGATCGCGCCCCCGCAGCAAAAAGACGGCGGCGCGGCCAAGGGCAAGGCAGGCTGACCCTGCCATGCTGAGCCGCATTTTCATCGATCGCCCCATCTTCGCATGGGTGCTGGCGATCATCGTCATGATGGCGGGGGTCGGCGCGATCATGGGGCTGCCCATCGCGCAATATCCCGATGTCGCCCCGCCGCAGGTGTCGGTGCGCGCGACCTATCCCGGCGCGAACGCCGAAACGCTGCAGAACAGCGTGACGCAGGTCATCGAGCAACAGCTGACCGGGATCGACGGCCTGCTCTATTTCAGCTCGTCAAGTTCGGCACGCGGATCGGTATCGATCAACGTGACCTTCGCCAAGGGGACCGATCCCGACATCGCGCAGGTTCAGGTTCAGAACCAGATCCAGCAGGCGATCCCCCGTCTGCCCCAACAGGTTCAGCAACAGGGCGTGACCGTCCGCAAATCCAACCCCGACTTCCTTCTCGTCATCGGCGTGTACGATTCGACCGACAGATCGACCAATCAGGACGTATCGGATTACCTCGTCTCGAACTTCCAGGACCCGCTCGGCCGGATCAAGGGCGTCGGCGATACCAATGTGTTCGGTGCCCAATATGCGATGCGGATCTGGCTCAATCCGCAGGAGCTCGCCAGTTTCCAGTTGATGCCGGGCGACGTCGCGACGGCCATTCAGAACCAGAATACCGAAGTCGCGGCGGGTGAGATCGGTGGCCAGCCATCCGGGCCGGACCAATATCTCAGCGCCACCGTCACCGCGCAGTCGCGGCTGCAGACACCCGAACAATTCGCCAACATCATTTTGAAGACGCAGCCGTCGGGCGCGACCGTCACGCTGAAGGATGTCGCGCGCGTCGAACTCGGCGCGGAAAGCTATGCGGCGCGCAGCCGCGTCAACGGTCATCCGGGTGCCGGCATCGCGGTCTTGCTGGCACCGGGCGCGGATGCGCTGAAAACCGCCGAATTGGTCAAGCAATTCGTCGCGCAACAGGCGAAGAGCCTGCCGCCGGGCTACACCATCGCCTACGCCAATGATTCGACCGACTTCATCAAATTGTCGATCGAGGAGGTCGTGAAGACGCTGATCGAGGCGGTGATCCTCGTCGTGATCGTCATGTTCGTCTTCCTGCAAAGCTGGCGCGCGACGCTGATCCCGACGATTGCGGTGCCCGTCGTGCTGCTCGGCACCTTCGCGGTCTTCTATCTTGCGGGTTTCTCGATCAACACCCTGACACTGTTCGGGCTGGTCCTCGCGATCGGTCTGCTCGTCGATGACGCGATCGTCGTCGTCGAGAATGTCGAGCGGTTGATGGAGGAAAATCCCGACATGTCGCCGCGCCAGGCGACGATCGAATCGATGAACGAGATCACGGTCGCGCTGATTGCGATCGCGCTCGTCCTGTCGGCGGTATTCCTGCCGATGGCGTTCTTCGGCGGGTCCACGGGCGTCATCTATCGGCAATTCTCGCTTACCGTGATTTCGGCGATGATATTGTCGGTCCTCGTCGCGTTGATCCTCTCCCCCGCGCTGACCGCGACGCTGCTGAAGCAGAAAAGCAAGGAGGCCGCGGAGGGGCAATGGCTGGCGCGGCGCTTCCCTAAAGTCGCCGGCTTCTTCGCCACGGCAAAGACGAAGTTCAACGACAATTTCGACCGGGGCATCGAGAATTTTGCGCGCGGTGTACGCTTTGTCGTCGACCGCAAATTCCTGTTCGGGGTCATTTATCTCGGCATTGTCGTGGTGCTGGCAATCCTGTTCCTGCGGCTTCCCACCGGCTTCCTCCCGACCGAGGATCAGGGGATCGCGATCGTCCAATACCAGCTGCCGCCGGGCGCGACGCAAAACCGCACGGCAAAGATCCAGCAGCAGGTCGAGGATTACTTCCTGAAACAGGAAGGCGAGAACGTGAAAACGATGTTCTCGGTCAGCGGTATCGGCGGCGGGGGCGCGCCTGGGGGACAGAATACCGGCATCGGTTTCCTCGCGCTGAAAGACTGGGCCGATCGCGGGACGAAGGAAAATACCGCCGATGCGATCACGCAGCGTGCCTCTGGTGCTTTTTCGAACATTCGCGATGCCCGCGTCTACGCGCTCGTTCCACCCGCCGTGCGTGGTCTGGGTCAGTCGAACGGCTTCACGATCCAGTTGCAGAACAGCAGCGGCATGCCGTTGCAGCAATTCCAGGCAGCGCGCGACAAACTGCTCGCGGAGGCGATGCAGGACCCCGCGATGACCGGCGTGCGCCTTAGCGAACTGCCCGACGTGCCGACCGTGCATGTCGATGTCGATCAGGCCAAACTCGCGGTACTCGGGCTCGACCAGACAAGCGTGAACGCAACGCTGTCGGCGGCGTGGGGCGGTCGCTACATCAACGATTTCATCGATCGGGGCCGCGTCAAGCGTGTCTACATGCAGGGCGATGCGCCCTATCGTTCGGCACCGTCGGATCTCGACAAATGGTTCGTGCGTGGGTCGAGCGGCCAGATGGCGCCCTTTTCTTCGTTCGCGAAAACGAGCTGGGAAGTCGCGCCGGTGCTGCTGTCGCGGTTCAACGGCATTCAAAGCTATGAATTTCAGGGGCAGGCCGCGCCGGGCAAGAGCTCTGGCGATGCCATCGCTGCCATGACGAAACTCGCAAGCGACATTCCCGGCACCAGCGTCGCCTATTCGGGACTGACCTTTCAGGAACAGCTGTCGGCGGGGCAGGCGCCGATCCTGTACGCCCTGTCGATCCTCGTGGTGTTCCTGTGTCTCGCCGCGCTGTACGAAAGCTGGTCGATCCCGATCGCGGTTCTGCTCATCATCCCGCTCGGTCTGGTCGGTGCGATCGTGTTCGTGACGCTGCGGGGTCTGACCAACGACGTGTATCTACAGATCGGGCTGCTGACGACGATGGGGCTGGCGTCCAAAAATGCGATTCTGATGATCGAATTCGCCGAACAGGCCGAACGAAAGGGGGCGCGCGTCATCGATGCAGCCCTTGAAGCGGCCCGCATCCGCCTGCGTCCGATCCTGATGACCAGTTTCGCCTTCATCTTTGGCGTATTGCCGCTTGCCGTCTCGACCGGCGCGGGAGCAAACAGCCGGATCGCGATCGGCACCGCGGTCATCGGCGGCATGTTGACCGCCACGATCTTCGCGGTCTTCTACATCCCCTTCTTCTTCATCATGGTCCGCCGCGGCGTCCGCGATGGCATCGCCAGATTGCGTGGCCGCCCGACAGGGCATCAAGGCAAGGACGACCAGCCCCCCGCGCCGCCGATGCCGCCCGCCCCGGAACCTTCCCCTACCCCCGGCTCGCCCTCCACCACGGCGGAGCCTGCGTGATGACCATCCCGATCCGCTGCAATATCGCGCTGCTGCTCGCAACCGCCCTGGCGGGATGCAGCCTCGCACCGACCTATGTCGACCCGGCTTTACCCGTGCCGCCATCCTGGCCGGTCGGTGATGCGTATCTCCGCCAATCGGAAGCGAAATTACCTGCGGTAACCTATCGAGACATATTCAAGGATGCGCGGCTTCAGGCGCTCATCGATCAGGCGCTCGTCAACAATCGCGACCTGCGGGTCGCGGCGGCGAATATCGAAGCGACGCGGGCGCAATATCGGATCCAGCGCGCCGACCTGCTGCCACAGGTCGATGCGACCGGGCGCTACACCTATTTCGACCGGGGTAATGGCGCGGGCATCGCCGCGACCGGCGGGAATGGGACGGGAACGACGGGAACGGGGACAGGAACTGGCGGCGCCGGCACGGGTGGAACGGGAACGACACCGGGTGCGGGCGCCGTCGTGACCGGGGGCTCATCGGGCAGCAGCTATTCGGTCAATCTCGGCACGACCGCGTTCGAACTCGATCTGTTCGGTCGCATCCGTTCGCTGACCGATGCCGCGCTCGACCGTTATTTCGCGACCGAAGCAGCGGCGCGCGCGACCCGATTGACGTTGGTCGGCGACATCGCGACCGCGTGGGTAAATTATGCCGCCGATCAAAGCTTGCTGGAGGTCGCGAGCGGGACGGCCGAGAGCGCGCAACAGAGCGTCAGGCTGACCGAGGCGCGATTGAAGGGCGGCATCGCGCCACGCACCGACCTTCGCCAGGCGCAGCAAATTCTGTTCACCGCCAATGCCGATCTTGCCCAGCAACGCACCGCACTGGCTCAGGACGTCAACGCGCTGCAACTGCTGGTCGGCGCGCCGGTCGATCCCGCCTTGCTGCCTGCCTCGATCGACACGGCATCGTCGGCGATCGCGACGCTGCCTGCGGGATTGGACAGTCGCGTGCTGCTGCGTCGCCCCGACGTGGTCCAGTCCGAATATCAACTACGCGCCGCCAATGCCGAAATAGGTGCGGCGCGCGCCGCGTTGTTCCCGCGGATTTCGTTGACGGGGCTGATCGGGTTTGCCTCGAACGCGCTGACCTCGCTGTTTTCGGGCGGAGCGTTCAATTACTCGGTCGCCCCGGCGGTCAGCTATCCGATCTTTCAGGCGGGTGCCGGAGTGGCCAATCTCGGCTTGAGCCAGGCGCAGCGTGATGCCGCACTCGCCACCTATGAAAAATCGATCCAGACTGCGTTTCGTGAAACCGCCGACGCACTCGCGCGTGAAGGCACGATCGCCGACCAGCTGCGCGCGAACCGGAATTTCGTTACCGCGTCACAGGATACGTTAACGCTGACCAATGCACGTTATCGCGGTGGCATCGATACCTTTCTCACCAGCCTCGATGCGCAGCGTTCCTATTATAACGCGCAACGCACGCTGATCGCGACGCAACGGATCGCCGCGACGAACAAGGTCGATCTTTACCGCGTCCTAGGCGGCGATTCGCTGCTCGAAACGACGGCGTCCGGCCCGGTTGCCGTCAAGCCCTGAACGGGCGGGCTGGCTTGCCCCATCGTTATCGGAATGAACTTTAACGATCCGTGTCGCATTATTGTCATACTCCACTATAGGACTGGCATGACGAGCGCAGCGATCAAGACGATGAACCGACCGGTCGTCCATGCCCCGCCATCGGGACGGCTGGCGCTGACCGAAATTCCGCGTGCTTTGATCGAGCTTGGGTCGCTCCGTTTGGCGGCGGCGACGCTGGCAAAGGCCCCTCGTGGCGATGGCCATCCCGTCCTCGTTCTGCCCGGCTTCATCGCTGGCGACAATTCGACCCGGGCGCTGCGCCGCTATCTGATCGGGCAGGGTCATGACGCCCATGCGTGGCAATTGGGCCGGAATCTCGGCCCCAGGTCGATCGGCGCGGAAGGCGAGAAACTGATGGAGCGCGTCGCCGCAATCCATTCGACGACGGGCCGCCGTGTCAGCCTCGTCGGGTGGAGTCTCGGTGGAATCATGGCCCGCCTCGTCGCGGCGCGAATGCCCGATGCAGTAAGGCGGATCGTCACACTCGGATCGCCTTTTGCAGGCGATCCCCGCACGACCAATGTCTGGCGCCTCTATCAAACCGTGACGGGGCATCGAATCGAGAGCGATTCGGCGCAGCGTCAGCTCGCGGAGGCCGCGGGCACCCCAACCGTTCCCTCGACCGCGATCTATTCTCGCGACGACGGCATCGTCTCATGGCGGTCGTGCCGCGAAAAACCGGGACTGGCGCGCGACAATATCGAAGTGCGCGGCAGCCATCTCGGCCTGGCGATCAATCCGGCCGTCTTATACGCCGTCGCCGACCGGCTCGCGCTCGACGATGGCGATTGGCGACCGTTCGATAGCGCCCTCGCCCCCACGCTGGGCTATCCTGCCCGCTGAGACTTAAGGCTTCGCTATTTCTTCTGATCGGTCAGCGGCGATACCGCATCGCGACCGAATTGCATGATAAGTTCGCCGATTTCGCGCGCCTGATCGACGCTGCGCTGTGCCTGATCGCGCAGATAATCGCTCTGAATTTGCATGACGCCGTTGATGTCGTTGGCCTTTGCCGCATCGCGCATCGCCGCAAACGCCTGTCGCGCGTTGGTTTCGGCTTGATCGATCAACCGCGCGCTGATCGTCGCGCCGCCTTCCGCCGCCTTCTTGCCCGAAGCCTGCATCGCCTCTCCCGCGCCGCGCATCCGATCCGTCGCCGACGTCATCGCGTCTTCGATCTTCTTGTCGTTGGCCATGTCTGCTCCTCTCATTGACGGGGCTCCCCGGTTCTCGAAGAAAGTACCCGCTACTCACCTAGCTTATCATGAAATCGGGGAGAGGAAACCGCAGGAGAATGTGACCATGGCCGATCGACTCCAGTGCCTATCAATCGCTTTCGATGACGGGCGACGCCTATCACAAGGATGATTAGGGTCGGATAAGCTATTTTGGCGCTTGCCCCGCCATACATCCAATATGCGAGTTCGGGATTGTAGGCTTTGACGGCGTGGATCGCCACCGTAAGCAATTGCAGCGCCGCTTCATACATCGGCCAATATCGATTTGCCACCAACGCCACGGCGATCAGTGCCAATAGAGCAATTGCGTCGATCAGGAGGATATCGGCCTCTAGCACGTGATATCCGCTATATGGCGCCAGATAGCTCGCTGTGGCGGCGATTAGAAAAATGGTCGCTATCAGGCGCTCGGGCGCTCCGCCCTTCAGCATCGCATACGCGATCGATGCTATCAGCAACCCGTTAAAGACAATGATATGAGTCATGACCCGGCCTGCCAAAGGAGCGACCAGGAGACCGGGCCATGACAGTCAGGCAGCGACGCGCAGATGACTGGCGTCGGCACCCGTCGGCATGAAATCCTCCTTTGGCTTTTCATCGCCATAGTTGGTCTCATAACCGATCTGCTTGCCGACCTTCTCGATGACGCGGTGACCGGCGACGACATGGCCGCGGGCTTCGCTGATCGCGAGAAGGGTCTGGCTGAAATGTTGGACGGCGGCCTGTCCGGCGATCGCGGGCAGCATCGAGGCGCGGCGGGCGGTCGGCAACGCGGCGAGCAGTTCGCCACCCGTTGCGAGTGCTTCGTCCAGCTGCGTTTCGAGACGCCACAGCAGTTCGGCGACGGCATCGTTAGCCGTGCGTGCATCGATATTGGACATTTCGACCTCATCACCCGTGCGGGTGCTTTCCTGTTGCGGTCAGGAAAGGGTGCGGCTGACATTTTCGATCAGCGTCGTCACGACCTGGAGCCCCATCGCCAGCATGCCGAACCCGATGGCCGTGCCTACCGCGATTGCCTGTATCCAGATCAGTCGATCACCGACCGAAAGTTCGTTGTCCGCCTGCCCCTTCCGCCGAAAGGGCAACCGGGCGACGAATGGTCGAGGCGCTGGCCCTGTCCGTTCGCTGTCTGGTTGCCCGGCGACCTGTTCGCCCGGCGAGATGGGGATTGGCAGCGCATCAGGGGTCGAAACCAGCCGTGCAGAATCACCCCCTATTTTATCGGGGTGCTGATTTTCCTCGGTTTTTACAATTTCTTCGGGATGTTCCGTACTCTTTGGAGCGGCGTCTTCATGCTCGGCGAGCATCAACGCCGCATCGCGTCGGTTCTTTGCGCCAAGAACGCGCACCGCTTCGGTCAGATAGCTGTCGACGGTCGACTTTTCGATGCCGAGTTCCTCGGCGATCTCCTTCGATCCCTTGAGCGCGCGCACGCCTCTCAGGCACTCGCGGTGCCGCCGCGCCAGTCGGTCGAATCGTTTCGGGTCGCTCACATTCAGCGGTTTCCTGACAATCGGTAAACAAAGCAAGGAAAACGAGGAAGATATTCAACCGATCCGGCCCTTATCGTGCAGGCCGCAAACCCTGCTTCCCCCGCTCCCCCGCGCTTGCTAAGGCGTGCATGACATCCGCAATCATTCATTCGCCTGATGTCGCGCCCGCGCGGTCCCCGCCGCCTCCCCGAGCGCAGCCAGGCGTCCTATCGAAGGGAACATCATGACCGCGATCGGCAAAGACACGCTGAATACCCGCTCCACTCTGACCGTCGGTAACACGTCCTATGGCTATTACAGCCTCGCCAAGGCCGCCGAGAAATATGGCGACGTCAGCCGCCTGCCCTTTTCGATGAAGGTGCTGCTCGAAAACATGCTTCGTTTCGAAGACGGGACGACCGTTACCGAGGACGACGTGAAGGCGATCGTCGATTGGCAGAAGGAGCGCCGCAGCGACCGCGAGATCCAGTATCGCCCCGCGCGCGTGCTGATGCAGGATTTCACCGGCGTCCCCTGCGTCGTCGATCTCGCCGCGATGCGCGATGCGATGACGAAGCTTGGCGGCGATCCTGAAAAGATCAACCCGCAGGTTCCCGTCCATCTCGTCATCGACC
>JAPKCG010000105.1 GCA_028823055.1 Sphingomonas bacterium | reverse complement strand
GATCGACGGCATCGTCGCCACCGGCGCGACGATCGTCGACATGGATTTCTTCGAAGGGCTCGGCCACAAACATTATCAGGCATTGGAAGTACCCGACGACGACACGCTGCGCTCGCTCTACATCGACCGGATCTACGACACCTATATCGACGAACAGCAGCTTCAGGATTGCGATTTCACGATCAACAAGATCGCGAACGAGCTTGAACCCAAAGCCTATTCCAGCCGCGCGTTCATTCGTGAAATGGGGCGCTACCTGTCGGAGCATGGCAAGAAGGACAACAGCCTCGTCAAGCTCGCCTATGAACATGACGTGCCGATCTTCTGCCCAGCCTTCGTCGACAGCTCGGCGGGCTTCGGCCTCGTCAAGCATCAGGTCGACAACGCCAAGGCGGGTAAGCCATACCTCATGATCGACGCAGTCGCCGATTTCCGCGAGCTGACCGAAATCAAGATCGCTGCGGGCACGACCGGCCTGCTGATGATCGGCGGCGGCGTGCCCAAGAACTTCATCCAGGATACGGTCGTCTGCGCCGAAATTCTCGGTCATGAGGATGTCGAAGTCCATAAATATGCGGTCCAGATCACCGTCGCCGACGTCCGCGACGGGGCCTGCTCCTCATCGACGCTCCAGGAAGCGGCGAGCTGGGGCAAGGTGAATACCGGGATCGAACAGATGGTCTTCGCCGAAGCCGGATCGGTCATGCCGCTCCTCGCCAGCGACGCCTATCACCGCGGTCTGTGGAAAGACCGCCCGGTTCGCAAATGGGGCGCGATGTTCGACAAGTAAGAAGATTCCCGAGGTCCGGCGGCATCGTGCCACCGGACCTTCGGCGTTTATCGCGCGGCGGCGAGCGCGGTTTCGCTGACATCGGCGAAAGTCGACGGTCAACAAGGTATCCGTCTTTCCCGCTTTTCCTCGGCGGGTCGCTCGCGCTAATCGCACTGACGCTTCATGCGGCGATAGCCGTTTTCGGATAAACCACATGACCCTAGAACGTCGTCACTTTCTCGCAGGGGCGATCGGCCTTGCCACGGCAACGCAGACCGGTGCCGCCATCGTTGCGACCGAGGGGATGACCGCATGGCCGCCCCGCGAATCGTTCAGGCTTTGGCCCGGCAAACCCCCGGGCGCACTGGCGACCTTGCCGAAGCGAAACTTCACGATGAATGGCACGGGAGCACGCCGCGAATTGTGGCTGCGCGGCGTCGCCGATCCCGTCGTCGGCGTATATCGCCCTACCAACCCCGATGGCCGCGCGTTGCTCGCGATTCCGGGCGGTGGCTATCAATTCGTGTCGGTCCAGAATGAAGGGATCAACGTCGCACGAACCTTCGTGCCGCTCGGCATCACCGTATTTGTGCTTGGTTATCGGTTGCCTGGCGAAGGCTGGGGCAACCAGGAAGACGTGCCGCTTCAGGACGGTCAGCGCGCGATGCGGCTGATCCGGGCCAACGCCGCGCGTTACGGGATCGATCCGGCCAAGCTGGGCTGCATCGGATTTTCGGCGGGTGGCCTGCTGTCGTCGAGCCTGGCGGTGGCGTCGGATGACCCCGTCTACGACCCGGTAGATGCGGCGGATCAGGCCAGCGCCCGGCCCGGCTTTGCCGGCCTCGTCTATCCGGTCACATCAGGGGATTTCATGCGCGTCGGCAAATTTCCCTCGGGGCGGTTCGATGCCGCGCTAAGGGTCAATCGACGTTCGCCGCCATTATTCATCGCACATGCGCTGGACGATCCGATCGTGCCGCTGTCGCAACCGATGGCGATGCTGACTGCCGCCAGGACTGCAGGCGTCGCGGTCGAGGCTCATTTCTTTCAGGAAGGCGGGCACGGCTTCGGCCCGACTTACCTGTCGCGCGATTTACCCGGATCGCGCTGGCCCGATCTGTTCGACAAATGGAGCAGCCGCGCGCTGATGGGGGGCAAGAACTGATGGCGAAGGGTGAAAAATTCGAACGGCATCGCCAGCCGTGGACTCAGGATGAGATCCAGAAGCTCCATACGCTCGCCAAAAAGGGCATGGCGCTGAAGATGATCGCCAAGGCGTTGAAGCGATCCGAGGAATCGACCAAGGATCGCGCCAAGGCCGACGGCTTGTCGATCAGCAAGCTGCACTAGGGACGGTCGACTATTGCGGCGATCAGCCGGTCGGGTGGTCCCGCTGCGTCCAGAAAATGCGCCAGTTCGGTTCGCGCGTCACGACCGGGTGTTACTTCCGCCGACAGATGCAGCGCTACCGCGCGCGTATCGCCGCCGAACAACCGAGTGGTCATCGTCCTGAGCTTGACGCGGCGCTGGTCAGACATTGTCGTGCCGCCGATCCTGTACCAGCTTGCGACGATCCGCTCGACCGGTCCCGGTGCGACGATCCGCTTCACGCTGCCGCCAGCCAGATCGACATCATCGGCAGCGCGCAACCAACGGTCGTCGGCGCGCAACACACCGATGCCATAGCCGACGATCTCCTTGCCTGAACGCTGACTACCGTACAGCGCGACACCGATGTCCACCCGATCCGTACCGTTCGTGTAGCGCCCGAACAGATAGTGATCCGCTTCCGGATAGAACGGCGTCCATATAGCGCGCGTACTGACCGGCGCACGCTGCCAACCCGGTATATCGGGCAGTGCGATCCGTGCGGGCAGCGGTGTCGAGCGCCCCCCAATCGCCGCGCTCCACAGCGGAAAGGCGGCCGAAATCGCGACTGCCAATGCCGCAGCAATGATCGGGCGCAACCCGTGGCGAACGTCCCGTCGCAGCGCAGCCGGATCGAACGCCGGTGCGTCCGCCGCTCGGTCAAACCATCGCCAGCCGATTGCCAGGACAGCCGCCATGACAAGACCGAAGAATACCCAGCCATAAACGATATGGTCGAACCCCGTGGCGAGTTCGACACTCGTCAGGTCCGCGACCCAGATCGTCGCAAATGCGCGCACACCATTGGCAAGGATGGGAACGACCAGCGCCATCGTCATGAACGCCGCACGCCGCCACCACGCGGTAAAGCAAAGGTTGCAGACCAGAATGCCGAAGGCGAGCATCGCGATGACGAACTTCGTCCCCGAACACGCCTCGGCAACCTCGAAATAATAACGCCCGGCGTGAATCAACACACCATCCGATGTCGCAGGGACACCAGCCAAATCGAGCAACGGCATGATGATCGCTACGGTGACCCGCTGCAACGGCGCTTCAAGGCTTTCGCCGAACGGAACGAGGAAGAACGCATAGAGCAGGGGAAAGGTCAGCCCCCGCGCGACCATCGGACCGAGGATCGCCACAACCGCACCCTGGAGCATGATGACAAGGCCGAACTGACGCGCGAACGACACCGATCCCGCCTCGCCCATCAGCCAGGCCGCCCCCCCTGCGGTCACGATCAACAGGCCGGGCGACCAGCCGGTTGGTTCGAGCCGACCCAATTCTCCATGTCGCTGCCAGACGACCCAACCAATAATCGGCGCGATGAGAAAGCAATGGCCATAGGTCGATGCGATCCACCAGACCTCGACCATCTTGACGACATCGGCATGAAAAAGGCCGAGCATTACGAGTACGGCGATGCCCAGCAAGACGGAAGACGTTCGCCAGCCACCGCTGTTAAAGAGGCTTGACCTAGATCCGACATGCAATGACATGCTGCCTTCGGGGACCGCGAGATCGCGCGGCATATCGATCACCCATCCAGGCCCAGCAGCGCATCCAGCGGCGCCAGACGGGCGTCCCAATCATATCGCGCTAGCACCCGCGCGCGCGCCGCCGAACCAAGTGCCTTCGCAGCGTTCCGATTTTCGATAAGCGCACAAACCGTTGCCGCATAATCGGCGGCATTATCGGCTGTACGGATCGATCCGTCATGATCGATCCCCTCCGCGGCAGATCGCGAAGCAACGACGGCACGCGCCATCGCCATCGCTTCGAGCACCTTGTTCTGGATACCCCGCGCAAGCTGAAGCGGGGCGACACAGACGTCCGCGGCCATGAGCCAGCCGCGCACGTCCGGTACACCGCCGGTGACGATCACCGCGTCTCCTGCCTGCGCGCGAACCGCCGCGGTCGGCGCACGCCCCACGATCGCGAAGCGCGCATCGGCATGTCTGACGACAATGCGCGGCAGGATATCGCGCGCGAACCACGTTACCGCCTCGATATTGGGGGCATAATCCATCTGTCCGGTGAAGACGATCAGGGGGCCTGACTTTTCGATCGGATCGACCGATGCAGGGTCGAAAAACGCTGCATCGATGCCGTTTTCGATGGCGCGGATGTCGGCCTTTGCTCCGCCATCGCGAAACAATTGTGCCTCCGCATCGCTGACGAACAGGTTTGTTTCTACCCGTGCCGCGACATCGCGCTCGAACCCTCCCAGCAGCCGCGTTTCGCGCCTTAGGAGCCACCGGAGTGCCAACGGCCCACGCTGCGCCATGGCGCTGAATTTCGCTGAATCGACATCGA
The DNA here is from genome assembly GCA_028823055.1 of Sphingomonas bacterium. Taxonomy (GTDB): domain Bacteria; phylum Pseudomonadota; class Alphaproteobacteria; order Sphingomonadales; family Sphingomonadaceae; genus Sphingomonas. Next base: position 4,585 of record JAPKCG010000105.1, on the reverse strand, counting down.
CGAAATCCATGATGACGCGCGGTCCCGATGCGGGGAGATACTGCGCCATCTGACCCGAAAAACAATAAATCGCGTCGATCGCTTCATCGCCCAGCACTCGGTCGACCGCATGGCGCATCGCGGGGTCGGCAAAGGCGGTCAAGGAAGCGGGTTTGCCCGTCAGCACTGCCTCGACCGCCGCGATCCCGCGCGACTTTACTCGTGGAACAATCGTCGCGCTGGCCAACTCCGCCCTAAGGTCGTCGGGAATGATCCGGTCCGCCGGATCTTCCGCGAAAGCGATCAAGTGGACCCGCGCGCGAGCCGCCAGATGGCGCAGGATGTGATAGCTTCTGATCTTGTCGCCCCGGTCAGGCGGAAACGGCGCGCGATGACCGAGGAAAAGGATGTTCATCACCCCAGGCCTCGGGCGATCCACGGTCCGATAAATCTTGCGACGGGCATCGGCAATTTCTGCCAGGTCCGTACCATCAGGGCATATTTGGGATTGAGGGGATTCACCTCCCGCGCTGCGCCGTCTCTACGATTGACGTAGCGGCGCGGGTGGTAAACGAATCCCCACTTCTACTTGAATGCCGCCGCGCCCGTGCCCGTTTTCGATCGTCCGAAATCGAACCGCGTCATCCCGCGTGATCTGGCATGCAGCATCAGCGCATAATACATCCGGTCGTTCGCTCTCAACGCACGGGCCGCCGATGTCCCGCCACCCCAATAGGGATAGACGACGCCATCGTGATAAAGGCTAAGGACGCTCGCCTCCGCCCTGCCCTCGTGACGCACGGTCAATATATCGGCATCAAGCTCGTCGGCAACAGCGCGAAACAGCTTTGCGGGAAAGACTGGGGTGCCAAGATTGCGCACCGATTCGGCATAGACGCGATAATGTTCCGCAAACATCCCGCGATCGCTTCCAGTGGCGATCTCCAGATCGAATCCTAACGATCGCCTCACCTCGGCACGTTGTTTGCGTGGAATGGCGAGCAGTTCCGCGTCGTCGTCCGCCGCCAGATCACGCGCGAAGCCGAGATAGCTGTCTTCATCGACTTGCCACCCGTCGGGCACCGCACCGCCGCGCAGCTCCACCCCCGGGCAGCCGCGCGCCTGCGCCAGCGCCCAGGCGCCCGAAGCGAGCGCATCGACGCCATCACCCAGCACGCCGCCATCGACCGCAAACCCCGCCGATACCAGCGCCTTGCCAAACAATGGCGACCGCATCTCGGTCAGCGGCAAAACGCCCGCAAGCGAGCCGCTGGCGCGTTCCGCGATCAGATAGCGTGCGCGCTGTCCGCAGCCCCGCGCCACCGCACGGCTCCATCCGGTCAGGTGAAACGGCGTTCCGTGCGGATGATCGCGCACGAACGCATCGATCCGCGCCGCGTCGTTGCGATCACTGATATCAGCTTCGCGCACGCCAAGCGGCGCGTGGACGAGCGGTTTGGTCATGCCGGACGCTCGGCAATGATCGCGTCGATCCGCCCCCAATCGTGCCGCGCGATCAACCCGCGCAATTTGCCCGCCATCGCACCAAGGCGCGAATAATGACGAATGCGGGATTTCAACGGCGCACCCGAGATACGGGGCTGGCCCGGATCGATTTCCCAAGGGTGGAAATAGAATATCGCGGGTTGGTTCTCGCCATTGACCTGATGCACCGCGTAATTGGTGATCGCCGCGGGCAGCATGCGGAAAAACCCGCCCCCCGTCGCCATCCGCCGTCCCGCCATTTCTGCGACCGTGACGGGCAGCTCGATCAGCGCGCTGTCGGTCAGCGGACGAAAGGCATAGCGGGGTGCATCGCGCCAGCCATAATGATCGTGTCGTACTGGCGCGACGCTCGACGAATAAGTATATCCCGCCTCGGCCAGCACTGTATGCGCCCAGGGTGTGCGTTGATCGATGGAGAAACTCGGCGCGCGGTAGCCGGTGACCTTTTGTCCACCGGCATCTTCGAGCGTGGCACGCGTCCGCGCCAGATCGGCGGCAAAGGTCGCTGCATCCATCGTGAAGACCCGTTGGTGGTCCCAGCCATGGCTCGCAATCTCATGCCCCGCATCGACGATCGCACGGATCAGTTCCGGATGGCGATCGGCCACCCAGCCGAGCGTGAAGAAGGTTCCGACCACCCCCGTCTCGGCGAACAGGTCGAGCACTGCATGCGTGTTGTCGACGACGCGCGGAGCATGATCGTCCCAGTCGACCTTGCGGATCGTCCCTTCGAACGCGCCGACCTGGAAATATTCTTCGACATCGACCGACAGGCCGTTGGTAATTGCGTTGCGCACCATCGAACTCACCGCCGATCAGGCGGCATCGTCCCATGCTGCGGCGCCCCTGATCGGCGCGTAATCGTGATCATCCCGCACAGGAGAAAGGCCGGGCGGCGGTCCCTTCCCTTCGCCTTCGACCCAATCGACCAACAGCGTCAGCACGCGGCGCAGCGCGGCATCCTGCTGCTCGATCCGTGCTTCAAGTGCGGCCAGACGCTGGTCGTCGGAAGCAGGTTCGGACACCGCCGTAGCGATGTCGAGCGCGTCGGCGCTGTCTTCGACCGTGGCGCCGTGCGCTGGCTCGGGCTCCTCGACCACCGTATCGATGATCGCCTCGCTGGTATTCTCGTCCGGATCTCCAACGGTTTCGACCCATCCGGTCGTGACATCAGCCTTCGGTTCCTCATCCGCCTTGTCCGTCGTAACGACCACGGCGATCGGCTGCATATCTACCAATGCCGTATCAGCTTCGGTGTCACGGTCTACATCGACCGAAAGCCACTGCGGCGTACTCGGTACGAACCGGCGTGGCGCTTCGGGTTCGAGCACCGCGACCGGCATGTCATAGGTGATCGGATCGATCGCATCGGCTTCTCGCTCGTCGCTCGACTGAAGCTCTGCACCTTTTTGCTTTTCGACAGGCTTCGAGGCACGGTCGATCGACAGCAGCGGTAAATCGGCATGAAGATCGCGCAACACCGCGCGCACGACGCGACCGTCGATCAATTCGATATCCTCGACCGCAGCATGAAGCATGACACGGCCCGCGAGCTGATTGAGCCGACGCGGGACGCCGTCCGTTCCGTGAAACAGCGCGGCAAAGGCATCGGCGGCGAAATCCGGCTTTCCCTGCCAACCGACCAATGTCAGACGGTGAGCGATGTAATCTGCGACCTCATCCTCCGCCATCGGGTCGAGGTGATGGATCGCAATGACCCGCTGGCGCAATTGTTCGAGCCGGTCTGACCCGTGCAGACGGTCACGAAATTCGGGCTGACCAAGCAGGACGATCTGAACGAGCGCATGCCCGCCGGACTGGAAATTCGATAGCATGCGCAGTTCTTCGAGCGCGGACACCGGCAATGCCTGCGCCTCGTCGACGAGCAGCAGCGTGCGCCGCCCCGTGCGCGCGACCGAATGCAGACCGCGTTCGATCACGGTCAGCAGCTGAGCCTTGGTCAATCCATCGGGGTCGACACCCAGTGCGGTGGCAACGATGCGAAGCAGATCGTCAGCCTCGATCGCGGTCGACACGATCTTGACAACGTTGAGCGCAGCGGGATCGATATTGTCGGTCAGGTGCCCCATCAAAGTGGTCTTGCCCGCACCGATGTCGCCGGTAATGACGATGAAGCCTTCACCCTGCGCGAGGCCATAGCCTAGATAAGCCATCGCCTTGCGATGTGTCGCGGTTTCGAACCAGAATTTGGGATCGGGGGTCAGCTGGAACGGCCGACCGGACAATCCGAAATGATCTTCGTACATCACTGACACCCTTAGAACGAATAACGCGCGGCAAGCTGCGCCTGGGCTGACCAGACCGCGTCGACATCGGTCGTCTTGAAGGAATAAAGCCCCAATCCGGCATTCGTCGACAACCGCCCAAAGGCATGGCCGTAATTGGCCGAAGCGCCATAAGACCAGACGCTGCCGGTCCCTGCGAGCCCGGAGTCATAATAGTTGTCGAACAGGTTTCCGTCGACCTGCGACACCGGTGACAGCTGGCGCGATGCGAACAGCTGACCATAGGCGCTCTGATCTTCGATACCGAATAGCGTCACGCCGGGCGTATCGTCACCATAAAGACGGCGGTTCGAATAGCCCGCACCCGCGCCGAACGCCGTGCGACCACGGGACGCTCTAATGATCGAGTCGATCCCACGCGTCCGGTAACTGGCGGTCGAGATCGACTGGAAGACATCGTTGAGACATCCCCCGGGCGCAGAGCCGGTCGTGCCGAAGACGCAGCCATTATATTGCTGTGAGAAACTGTCTCGCGCCGCGATGAAATTCGTCGGCAGATTGGCGAGACCGGTACGCAATTGCTGTCCGAAGGTCGTCACCTGATCATAGACCTGGGCACCAAGCCCGACGCTCTTCGACGCTTGATAACTGAGCGCGCCGGTATAGCTGATCGTGCCGAAACGTTTGCCGACATGCGCCTCCGCATTCACGCGCTGATTGGGACGCCAGACGACGCCCGCATCGTAATAGACGCCATCGGTGCGATAGGTGACCTGGCGCGGGCTGGCATCGTCGGTCACGAAGCGACCATTGCCGTCCACGACGGGCTGCCCGGCAGCGGTCAGCAGTGGTGA
>JAPKCG010000104.1 GCA_028823055.1 Sphingomonas bacterium | reverse complement strand
CATGCTCAAAAAGGCACTCTCATCGTGAAGCTGCGCGCTCCCGGCTGGCTCTGTACGGCGTTTGTGCTCGTCACGACGCCTGCGATCGCGCAGGAGGCAGGGCCGCCGCCGATGTCTGCGTCGGTCGATCCATCCCTGCCGCGCGTTGCCTTGCATACCAGCGCGGGTGACTTCACTGTTGCGGTCGAGGTCGTCAAAGCGCCGATTACCGCGGCGAATTTCCTGAAATACGTCGCCGAGAACCGACTCGACGGCGTCAAATTCTACCGGACGGTGAACGTGGCCGACCGGTTCGGGTTTGTGCAGTTCGGGGTGGACAATGACCCGAAACGCGTCTTGCCTCCGATCAGGCATGAGCCGACGACGGCGACCGGGCTGTCACATCTTGATGGGACATTGTCAGTAACCCGTTTCGAACCGGGCAGCGCGCGCGGCGATTTCACGATCAGTCTCGGCGACCAGAGTTACCTGGACGCCGATCCGGCGAAGCCCGGCGACAATCAGGGATATGCTGCGTTCGCACATGTCGTCGAGGGCATGGACACGATACTCAAGATTTTCGATGCGCCGGTTTCCCCCACCAAAACACAACGCGGGTCTTTTAAAGGCGAGGTGCCCGAACAGCCGGTGACGCTGATCGATGCGCGGCGCGTCGAGGACTGATCCGACCGCCGGGATAAGTCCACGACGGCCAGATCGCTGTTGGCACGTTACCGCGCGTCATCATCCTGGTTTTTGACACGGCCTCCGGTGCCGCCGACGCCATCGGCCATGCCAGGAGCGGTCAGCCGGTCGGGTTCCGGGCCACCTTCGCCGCGTTCGACTGCGTCGCTACGTGATTCGACGACTTGTTCGATGTCGGGGCGATCGTCGGTCTCGCGGTCTATCTGACGGGATTGTGGATCGGTGCCTTTATTGGTCTGACTCATGACGTCACCTTCAAATTTCGGTCGGTTGGGGCGTGCCGGGGATCGTCCCGGGCGCCGGTTGATCGAAATCGGGACCAGGCGGGTTGATTTCGGGCGGTGGCGAATCCGGCTGGACGGGCTGTGCGGGAGGCTGAGGGCTTTCGGGTGGGGGCTGCGTTGCCATGATATTCTCCTATCGGGGAAAACAACGCGTTGATTTGCGGAGGGTTGCCTCTTCGCTTGCCGATTCGCGCCGGACTGGTATAGACGCGCGCCGACCGGCTTGGTCCTGATGCGGGCGTGGCGGAACTGGTAGACGCAGCAGGTTTAGGTCCTGCCATCGCAAGATGTGGGGGTTCGAGTCCCTTCGCCCGCACCAGTCTCGCCGCCAGTGGCGGGACCGGCCAAGAGAGATTTCTCCAGACCAAGAAGGCCTGAAATGCAGACTGTCGAGACGTTGAACGAGGGCCTCAAGCGCGCCTACACCCTGACCATCACCGCGAAGGATATTGACCAGAAGGTCGATGCCGAGGTGAAGCGCGTCGCCCCGCAGATCAAGATGCCCGGTTTCCGCCCCGGCAAGGTTCCCGCGAATCTGGTCCGCAAGATGCACGGTGAGGCGCTGACACAGGATGCGCTCAACTCCGCGATCCAGGAAGGCATCCAGACGTTGATGGCTGAGAAGCAGTTGCGCCCCGCGATGCAGCCGTCAGTCGAACTGACCGATGGTTATGCGCCGGGCAAGGACGCCGAGGTGAAGGTCGAGCTCGAAGTGCTCCCGACCGTACCGGCACCCGCGATCGACGCGATCAAGCTCGAACGACTGACGGTTCCCGTCGCTGACGACGCGGTCAACGAACAGCTGCAGAAATTCGCCGACCAGTCAAAGAACTGGGAAGACACCAAGGCGACGTACAAGGCGAAGATGGGTGACCTGGTCACCGTCGATTTCGTCGGCAAGACCGCCGATGGCGTCGCCTTCGACGGTGGTACGGGCGAGGATATGGGCGTCGAGCTGGGCTCGGGTCGTCTCATTCCCGGTTTCGAGGATCAGCTCGTCGGCGTGAAGACGGGCGATGACAAGACGCTCAACGTGACTTTCCCCGAAGATTATGGTGCCGAGAATCTCGCAGGCCAGCCCGCGACATTCGACATCACCGTCAAGTCGATCAAGACTGCGGGCCTATCGGAGATCAACGAGGATCTTGCCAAGAATCTTGGTCTTGAAAGCCTCGAACAGCTGACCGGCCTGCTCAAGGGGCAGATCGAGCAGGAGCATAACGGTCTCACGCGGACGCACATGAAGCGCAAGCTGCTCGATCAGCTCGCCGAGGGCCATGATTTCGAAGTGCCGCCATCGATGGTCGAGGCCGAATTCAACCAGATCTGGGCGCAGCTTGAGCATGAAGCGACGCATGAGGAAGATCCCGACGCAGCGCTGAAGGAGATGGAAGCCGAGCGCGACGATTATCGCAAGATCGCCGAACGCCGCGTGCGCCTTGGCCTGCTTCTTTCCGAAATCGGTCAGGCGAACGGCGTCGAGGTAAGCCAGCAGGAAATGCAGCGGCTGATGATGCAGGCGGCGCAGCAATACGGCCCCGAAGATCGCCAGCGGTTCATGCAATATGTCCAGCAGGATCCGATGGCGGCAGCGCAGCTCCGCGCGCCCCTATACGAAGACAAGGTCGTCGACTTCCTGTTCGAGAAGGCCGAGATCACCGAGCGCGAAACGACACGCGAGGAGCTGGAAGCTGCGATCGAGAGTGAAGAAGGCTTTTCGACCGGCACGCACAGCCATGATCACGACAACCACAAGCCCAAGAAGAAGCCTGCGGCAAAGAAGGCTTCAGCCAAGCAGGCCGAAGCTGCCGATGATGCGGCTGAAGGCGAAATCGCGGACAAGAAGCCGACAGCAAAGGGCGAGAATGCCGCCACGGCAGGCGAGAAAGCTCCCGCCGCAAAGAAGGCGCCGGCCAAGAAGCCTGCCGCCAAGAAGGGCGCACCCGTAGAGGCGGAGACGCAGGTGTTGGAATCGTCGCCTGAAGCAGCCGAGAAGGCCGAGGGCGCGGGCGAGAAGAAGGCTCCGGCCAAGAAGGCACCTGCCAAAAAGCCCGCCGCGAAAAAGGCTGCGCCGAAAAGCGACGCGTAACATGGGTCAGTCCCGGCCGGACTTGATCCGGCTCTCGTCGTGCCGCGCAGCCTTCTCGACAGGCTGCGGCGCGACGGGGTCGGGGTTTTGGCCAGCGTGGCAAAAAGCGGGGGTGGTAAAACGGGGGGGCGGTTGGACAGCGTTGATGGGCAACGGACGGTGACCGAACCGACGATCGCCGTACTGCTCCCCTGCTATAATGAGGAAGCCGCGATCGCGAAGACCGTGGCGGGATTTCGTGCCGCGCTGCCTGGTGCGACAATTTATGTTTACGACAATAATTCGTCTGATCGCACCTTCGAGTTGGCGCGCAGCGCAGGAGCGATCGTGCGGCGCGAACGAATTCAGGGCAAGGGCGCGGTCGTCCGTCGAATGTTCGCCGATATCGATGCCGACATCTATGTCATGGCCGACGGCGATGCGACCTATGACGCCGCATCCGCACCCCGCCTGATCGAGCGACTTCGCGACGAGCAGCTCGACATGATCGTCGGAAGCCGGATCCATGAGGCGGCTGACGCATATCGCCGCGGGCATCGGTTCGGCAATGCGCTGCTGACGGGGATGCTGGCGCGCCTGTTTGGGCGAAGCTTCACCGATATATTGTCTGGCTATCGCGTTTTTTCACGTCGGTTCGTCAAGAGCTTCCCGTCGCTCAGCGCCGGGTTCGAGATCGAGACCGAGATCAGCGTCCATGCGCTCGAATTGAAAATGCCCTGCGCAGAGGTCGAGACGCCCTATTTCGCGCGGCCCGAGGGATCAGCGTCGAAACTGAACACTTATGGCGACGGTTGGCGCATCCTGCGGACGATCCTGACCCTTTACCGTATCGAGCGACCATTATTGTTTTTTGGCGTTATCGCCGGTGTATTGGCGCTCGCGGCGGTGATCCTCGCCATTCCCCTTGGCGTCACCTATTTCCACACCGGGCTGGTCCCGCGGATGCCGACGGCGGTGCTAGTTACCGGGCTCGGCATCGTCGCGACACTCAACGGATTTGCCGGGTTGATCCTCGACACCGTGGTGCGCGGACGGCGCGAAGTGAGGCGGCTTGCCTATCTCACCTATCCTGCGCCGCCTTCGCTAGGGGCTTGAACTCGTTTCACGGAGCGCCGATGTTGGTGGTTCCACGGGCATAAGAGAGTTCCAATTCCATGTATAATCCGTTCGAGACCGGCGATTTCGCAAGTCCGCTGGCCCAGGCGGGCATTGGCCTGACCCAGACGCAGGCCGGGCTGGTGCCGATCGTGATCGAACAGTCGAATCGCGGCGAACGCTCGTTCGACATTTTCAGCCGCTTGCTGCGCGAACGCATCATCTTCGTGACGGGCGGGGTCGAGGACGGCATGGCGAGCCTGATCACCGCCCAGCTGTTGTTCCTTGAATCGGAAAATCCGAAAAAGGACATCTTCATGTACATCAACTCGCCGGGTGGTGTCGTTACGGCGGGCATGGCGATCCATGACACGATGCAATATATTCGCCCGCGGGTCGGCACGGTGTGTGTCGGTCAGGCCGCATCGATGGGCAGTTTCCTGCTCGCGAGTGGTGAACCTGGGATGCGTGTTGCGCTGACGAACAGCCGGATCATGATTCACCAGCCCTCGGGCGGGGCACAGGGCATGGCGGCGGACATCGAGATTCAGGCGCGCGAAATCCTGCGGATGCGCCACGATCTCAACATGCTGTATGCCAAATATACCGGCAAGCCGCTCGAAGAGATCGAAAAGGCGATGGACCGCGACAAATTCATGAGCGCAAGCGAGTCGAAGGAGTTCGGACTGATCGACGAAGTGTTCGACAAGCGGCCCGCGCCGACCGACGACGCAGGTGCGACCACCTGAGGACGTTAGGCATTTATTGCCATTGTTCTTTGCATAGGGGCCGGGCTACGATGCTCGGCCCGACAAAGCGGGGCCAGTGCGCCGCGACAAGGATTGATTGAATGACGAAACTGAGCGGTGGCGATTCCAAGAGCACCCTCTATTGCTCGTTCTGCGGGAAATCGCAGCATGAGGTGCGCAAGCTGATTGCAGGGCCAACGGTCTTCATCTGCGACGAATGCGTCGAGTTGTGCAACGACATCATCCGCGAGGAAACGAAATCTGCGCTGGTATCGAAGAAGGACGGCGGCGTTCCTGCACCACAGGAAATCTGCGACGTCCTAGACGATTACGTCATCGGCCAGCGCCGTGCGAAGCGCGTCCTGTCGGTCGCGGTTCATAATCATTACAAGCGATTGAACCACGGTGCCAAGGGTGCCGATGTCGAACTCGCCAAGTCGAACATCCTGCTGGTCGGACCAACAGGATGCGGCAAGACGCTGCTCGCGCAGACGCTGGCGCGCATCCTCGACGTTCCGTTCACAATGGCCGATGCGACGACGCTGACCGAAGCTGGTTATGTCGGCGAGGATGTCGAGAACATCATTTTGAAACTGCTTCAGGCGTCGGATTACAACGTCGAGCGGGCGCAGCGCGGGATCGTCTATATCGACGAAATCGACAAGATCAGCCGCAAGGCCGAAAATCCCTCGATCACGCGTGACGTGTCGGGTGAGGGCGTTCAGCAGGCGCTGCTCAAGCTGATGGAGGGCACCACCGCCTCGGTGCCGCCGCAAGGTGGGCGCAAGCATCCGCAGCAGGAGTTTCTGCAGGTCGATACGACCAACATCCTGTTCATCTGTGGCGGCGCATTTGCTGGACTCGAAAAGATTATCGGCGATCGTCTGCAGGGCAAGTCGATCGGGTTCGGTGCCTATGTCGCTGCACCGGAAGAGCGCAAGACCGGTGAAATGTTGCGTCAGACCGAGCCGGAGGATTTGCTGAAATTCGGTCTTATTCCTGAATTCGTCGGTCGTCTGCCCGTCATCGCGACGCTGGAAGATCTCGACATCGATGCGCTCGTCAAGATCCTGTCCGAACCGAAGAACGCGCTCGTGAAACAGTATCAGAAGCTGTTCGAAATGGAGGAAGTCGAGCTGGGCTTCACTGATGATGCACTTACGACCGTCGCGAAAAAGGCGATCGAGCGCAAAACCGGAGCGCGTGGGCTCCGTTCGATCCTCGAAGGCATTTTGCTCGACACGATGTTCGACTTGCCTGGCATGGATGGCGTCGATGAAGTGATGATCGACAAGGACGTTATCGAGGGCCGCAAGGAACCTATTCGCGTTTACGCCGAAAAGAAGAAAAAAGCGGCTGACGACGCCGCCTGAGCCGGTATCCCAGAGCCGCCGCCCTCATCCAACGGCGTTCGCTGAAAGGCGAATGGTCAGGTGAGGGTGGAGGGCTTGATCGGCGGTTTGATGAGCCGGCAATAGACCAAACCTCATTGTCTGAACTTCTCTCGGCGGAAGGCCGTCCGGTATTTAGGCCACTGTGACATTTCGTTTCACGGGGCTATCGATCCGGGTCCTAACGGCGTTCCATCTGTTACTGCTTCATCGATCAGATGGAGAATGACCTTGGCTACGGCAACCGCAACCGTCGACGAGCGATCAGGCTGGCGTCACCCGCTTGGCCTGCCCTTGTGGGCGATGGCTGCGCCCGTTTTGGGCCTTGTCGCCGTGCTGACGTCCTTGGGCAAGGCGGGGCCGGTCGGTGTCACCGTTGCTGCAATCGTTCTGATCGCGTGCGTCATCGCGGCGGTTCATCACGCGGAGGTCGTTGCGCACCGGGTGGGGGAACCGTTCGGGACTTTGGTGCTTGCGATCGCGGTCACGGTGATCGAGGTGTCGCTGATCATATCGTTGATGCTTGCCAAGGGCGACGAGGCCGCAGCGCTGGCGCGCGACACCGTGTTTGCGGCGGTGATGATCATCCTCAATTTCATCATCGGACTTTGCTTGCTGGCGGGCGCCGTGCGCCATCACGAGCAACGCTTCACCCTGCACGGGATCAGCGCCGCGCTGGGCGTGCTCGCGACACTTGCGGTGCTGACGCTCGTGCTGCCAAATTATACCTCCAGTGTCGCTGGCCCGACCTATTCGTCGTCGCAGCTCATATTCGTCGCGATCGTCGCACTGCTGCTCTATCTTGCCTTCGTCTTCGTGCAAGCGGTTCGGCATCGCGACTATTTCCTTCCCGCCGATGCACCCGACGATGTCGTCGCGCACGCCCCGCCGCCAGCGGCGCGCACCGCAATCGGGGCTGGCGCGACACTGGTGGTGGCGTTGGTTGCCGTCGTGTTGCTGGCCAAAGCCTTGTCCCCGACGCTTGAGGCGGCAGTGATCGATGCCGGCTTGCCGCTGGCGATCGTCGGCGTCGCGATCGCCGGAATGGTGCTCGCGCCGGAGAGTCTCGCCGCCTATCGCGCCGCGCGACACAATCGCTTGCAGACAAGCTTGAATCTGGCCCTCGGGTCTGCGCTCGCAACGATCGGTTTGACGATACCGGCGGTGGCGATCGTTTCGCTGACGCTGGGACTGCCACTCGCGCTTGGGATCGACGCGAAGAGTATGACACTCCTGACCCTGTCGCTGTTCGTAGCCGCCCTGTCGCTGAGCAACGGGCGGACGACGGTGTTGCAAGGGATTGTCCACCTGTTGCTCTTCGCGACCTATTTATTCGTCACCATTACTCCCTGACACCACCCGGTCATTGCGGATCGGAAACAAACCCGACGCCATCCGTTCATGCCAAGGCGTATCAGTGAGAGGATCAGGCGATGAGAATGACAACGAAACTGGCGGCGGCGATGATGATGGCGGTTCCGGCCCTTGCATGGGCGCAGTCGCCGAAACCCGCGGCAGTGCCCGGATCGATCGATCGAAACATCCTCCACGTCCAGGTGATTCTCGACCATCTCGGCTTCGGTCCGGGCATCCTCGATGGTAAACCGGGTGTGTCGCTGACGAATGCACTAAAGGGTTTTCAGGAAGCGAAGGGCCTGCCGATCACCGGAAAGACCGACTTGCGCACCTTGCAGGCGCTTTACCCCTATCGACAGTTTCGGCCCGAGGCCCGGGTGACACTGACGCCCGAGATGCTGGCCGGGCCGTATGTTAATCCCATGCCGAAAAATCCGCAGGAACAGGCGAAGCTGCAGACGCTGGGCTATCAAAGCCCGATGGAAAAACTGGGGGAGATGTTTCACACGACCCCCGAAGTCCTGATGGCACTCAACAGTCCGACGACGATGCTGACACCGGGAACGAAGATCATCGTCCCCAATGCGATAGCCAGATCGACGACCTATGATCAGTCGATCGATGGTAACTGGCGTCAGACGCTGGCGATGCTCAATGTCGATGCCAGCCAGCCCAAAGCAGACCATATCGTCGTCGACAAATCGGACGGCGTACTGCGCGTGCTCGACGCCAACGATAAATTGATCGCGCAATTCACCGCGACGATGGGATCGAGCCACGATCCGCTGCCGCTCGGCACCTGGAAGATCAACGGCAACGATTACAATCCGAAATTCCGCTACAATCCGGACTTGTTCTGGGATGCGAGCGACAAGGCAAAAGGTGCGATGCTGCCGCCAGGGCCTAACGGGCCTGTCGGCGTCGTCTGGATGGACTTGTCAAAGGAACATTACGGCATTCACGGGACATCCGCGCCTGAGACGATCGGTCGTGCGGAAAGTCATGGCTGTATCCGCCTGACCAACTGGGACGCGGCGCGCGTCGCGATGATGGTCAGCCCCGGCACCAAGGCGGTATTCCAGGCCTGACGTCATGACGCGACTGGGGTGGATTTGTCTTGGCGTGATGGTGTTGGGGTTCGCCGCCTTCGTCTCGATGACGTCGTTTGGTGGTCCCTCTGAGCGAAAGCTTGTCCAACCCACAGCCCCGTCGATCACCACCCCATCTGGCACCATGTCCGAACCGCTTTCGCAAAGCACGCGACCGGGTAAGCTGCTTGTCCCGGTCGCGAATTATCCGCGCGATCGGATCGAGAATAACTGGGGCGACCCGCGCGGTGACGGTGGTCGGCAACATCACGGTACGGACATCATGGCGCCCGCAAATACGCCTGTCGTTGCTGCGGCAAAGGG
>JAPKCG010000568.1 GCA_028823055.1 Sphingomonas bacterium | reverse complement strand
GCCGTCGTCGAACAGCCAGAATTTGGTGAGGTACAGGATCAGCAGCGCGCGCATGCCGTAATAGGAGAACCGCTCCCACATTTCGGCATAGAACAGGACGAACAGCCCCTTGGGATGGCCGATGACCTCGTCGGACTTGCGCGAACTCAGCGACAGGCCGAACACCAGCACCGCGCCCAGCGCGATGGCGGCGATGGCGGCGATCCAGTCACCCTCGTTCCATGTCCCGATTGCCTTGAAACCCACGCGCTACTCCCCTTGAAACTCGATCGATCAGCGGCGCGGTGATCCGCGCTCAACATGCCGCAACCTAACGATGATTTCAGGCTTGGCAAATATTGTTGCGCAGCCGCCGGACTGCTAGCGTCGGGGCCATGCTGAACGATCCCACGACGCCGCTGTCGCTGCTCGCCACGCGCCGATCGGGCAAGCCGCGCGACCTCGTCGCCCCCGGCCCCGATGCCGCGCAGATGACCGAGATACTGACGATCGCCGCGCGCACGCCCGATCATGGCAAGATCGCGCCGTGGCGCTTCGTCACGGTGGCGGCGGACCAGCGCGATGCGTTGTCGCGCCTGATCACCGACGCCTATCGCACCGAACGGCCCGAGGCGAAGCGGCTCGAGATCGAGGCGATGGCGCAGTTCGCGCATCAGGCGCCGACGCTGGTCGTCGTCCTCGCCGCGCCGCACCCCGACAGCCATATTCCGCTGTGGGAACAGGAATTGTCGGCCGGCGCGGCGTGCATGAACCTGCTCCATGCGGTCCACGCGCTCGGCTTTGCGGGGGGGTGGCTGACCGGCTGGCCCGCCTTTTCGGACGCGGTGCGCGACGCATTCGGCGCGGCCCCCGAACGGATCGCGGGGTTTATGTTCATCGGCACGCCGGCAAAGCCGCTCGACGAGCGTCCCCGCCCCGACCTGGCGCGCATCGTCTCGCGCTGGGACGGGTCTCGCGCTGGGACGGGCGGAGTTTAGGACCGATCAGGACTCGACGCGCGCGTCCGTTGGTGTATTAAAGCAGCATGACAGCGCTCAGCAGCCAGGACAGTCCGGTCTACATCCGCCTTCGCGGGACGATCGCGGCGGGCATTCTGCGTGGCGATTATGCGGCGGGTGACCAGCTTCCCTCGGTCCGCGCCTTTGCCGCCGAACATGGCGCCAACCCGTTGACCGTTGCCAAGGCGTATCAGAGTTTTCAGGACGACGGCTATGTCGAGGTCCGGCGCGGGGTCGGCATGTTCGTGCTGCCCGGTGCGGTCGAACGGCTGCGCGCGGCCGAGCGGGAAACCTTCGTGACCGAGCATTGGCCACGGATCAGCGGGTATATCACGCTGCTCGGGCTCGATGCCGCCGACCTGCTCGAACGCGAGCGGGTCTGAAGTCAGAACAGGCCCAGCGCCGCGACTTCGTCCGCCGACAGGTCGATCCCGAACATCATGCTCAGCCGCAGGCGATAGACGCGCGGGTCGGTGATTTCGGCCATCTGGACATTCTCGCCCGACTTGCGGCGGTAATCGCGGCCGGTCAGGCTGGCGAAGCCATTGGGCAGCGCGATGCTGACGATCGCCAGCGTCGTGAAGCGCGTCCCCGGCGCGGTCGAGGTCCAATGGTTCGACAGCGCCAGGTCGATCGGTTCGACCCGGCCCGTGGTGAAGCTGAACTGCCGCTGGAACCCGTCGCCGGTCGCGCGGCCGTCGGTCAGCTCGGGGTCGCCATCGCGCAGCAACATCCAGTCATGCGCGTCATCGCGCACCAGCCGGAACCGCGCGCCATCGGGGGCGACGACTTCCTCGCCGTCGATCAGCCGCATCGGCGGCGAATAGCTGCCGCCGAACCCGGCGTCGGCGATCCACGCCTCTCCCTCGACGGTGACCAGGGTCAACGT
>JAPKCG010000567.1 GCA_028823055.1 Sphingomonas bacterium | reverse complement strand
ACCAGAAGGGCCTGTCGAGCGATCCGATGGGCGACGATTTCGATTATGCCGAGGCGTTCAAGACGCTCGACCTGGCTGCGGTCAAGCAGGACCTGACCGCGCTGATGACCGACAGCCAGCCGTGGTGGCCGGCCGATTACGGGCATTACGGCCCCTTTTTCATCCGCATGGCGTGGCATTCGGCGGGCACCTATCGCACCGGCGACGGGCGCGGCGGCTCGTCGTCGGGGTCGCAGCGGTTCGCGCCGCTCAACAGCTGGCCCGATAACGGCAACCTCGACAAGGCACGCCGCCTGTTGTGGCCGATCAAGCAGAAATATGGCCGCGCGCTCAGCTGGGCCGACCTGATGATCCTGGCGGGCAATGTCGCGATCGAATCGATGGGCGGCCCCGTGTTCGGCTTCGGCGGCGGGCGTGCCGATGTGTTCGAGCCCGAAAAGGACATTTACTGGGGCACCGAAGAGGAATGGGTCGGCCAGGGCGCCGAGACCCGGATCCAGCCCGACAAGGAACTGGCGCTCGAGAACCCGCTCGCTGCGATCCAGATGGGGCTGATCTACGTCAATCCCGAAGGGCCGGGCGGCAACCCCGACGCGCTGCAATCGGGGCGCGACATTCGCGAAACCTTCGCGCGGATGGGGATGAACGACGTCGAGACCGTCGCGCTGACCGCCGGCGGGCACACGTTCGGCAAGGCGCATGGCGCGGGCGATGCGTCGCTCGTCGGCGCGGAGCCGGAGGGCGGCGACATCGCGCAGATGGGCTTCGGCTGGGCATCGACGCATGAAAGCGGCATGGGCGATCACACGATCACGAGCGGGATCGAGGGCGCGTGGACGCCGACGCCGATCAGCTGGGACATGACCTATTTCGACATGCTGCTCGACCATGAGTATGAACTGACGACGAGCCCGGCGGGCGCGAAACAGTGGCATCCGGTCGGCGACCCGTCCGAGACGCTCGCGCCCAAGGCGCACACGCCGGGGACGAAGGTGCCGACGATGATGACCACCGCCGACATGGCGATGAAGGTCGACCCCGCCTATCGCGCGATCATGGAGCAGTTCCGCGCCGATCCCGCCTATTTCGCGGACCAGTTCGCGCGGGCGTGGTTCAAGCTGACGCATCGCGATATGGGCCCCAAGGCGCGGTATCTGGGCGCGGACGTGCCCGCCGAGGATCTGATCTGGCAGGATCCGATCCCCGCCGCAGATCATGCGGTGATCGACGCGGGTGACGTGCCCGCGTTGAAGCAGGCGATCGCCGATTCGGGCCTCAGCGTCGCCGAACTGGTGACGACCGCCTGGGCATCGGCATCGACCTATCGCGGGTCGGACCATCGCGGCGGCGCGAACGGCGGGCGCATCCGGCTGGCCCCGCAAAAGGACTGGGCGGTCAACCAGCCCGCGCAGCTCGCCAGGGTGCTCGGCGTGTACGAGGGCATCAAGGCGGACTTCGACGGCAAGGGCGACAAGCGGGTCTCGATCGCCGATCTGATCGTGCTCGGCGGCAGCGTCGGGGTCGAACAGGCGGCAACGGCGGCGGGCCACACGGTCGCGGTGCCGTTCACCCCGGGGCGCACCGATGCCAGCGCCGAGCAGACCGACGCCGAGGGCTTCGACGTGCTCGAACCCAAGGCCGATGGCTTCCGCAACTATCTGTCGGTCAGCTTCAGCGTCCCGACCGAGGAACTGCTGATCGATCGTGCGCAGCTGCTGAACCTCAGCGGGCCCGAGATGACGGTGCTGGTCGGCGGTCTGCGCGTGCTGGGGGCGAACCACGGCGGGTCGCAGCACGGGGTGCTGACGACGCGGCCGGGTCAGCTGACCAACGATTTCGTCGTGAACCTGCTCGACATGGGCGTCGCGTGGAAGGAAGTCGATGAAAG
>JAPKCG010000566.1 GCA_028823055.1 Sphingomonas bacterium | reverse complement strand
GGGCCCTCGCTTGCGGGGGCCCCTTTTTTTGTCCGGGCCGTGACGCCTCGATGACGAATTCTTCACGCTTTCCTCACGCTTGCGTACATGGACATGCGACAGGCGCTGCGGTATGCCGCGCTCCACCCGGGGATGGGCGCGACCGGTCTCGCTATCGGTTGCTAGGGAATGTTCCGCATGTATGGTTTGACTTCGTCACAGCGCGGCTCGACCCGCTTGAGCCTTCGCGTATCGACGCTTGTCACGACGACGGCCATGATCGCCTGCTGGCCAGCCGCCGCGATCGCGGTCGGTGCGGCTGATGCACAGGTCGACAGAAGCCCGATCCAGATCCGTCCCCCGTCGTCGGCCGAAAATCCCGCGCCTCCCGCGACGACCTCGCGCCCTGTTCCCCCCGTGGTGACGCGCGTGGAGTCTTCGACGATGCCGCCGATCGACAGCGGCATCGGCCGCGTCGGCGCACCCGTCGCCGGACCGCCCGCGCCTTACCCCACCGCCGCCTATCCCTCCTCGACGCAGCCGATGCCATCGGTGCCGAACGCCCCCGCCCCGCCACGGGCCGCCGGAGGACAGGCTACATTGCCTCGGCCCACGTCGCGACCGATGGCGATCGATCCGACGACCGATCCCATCCTGACCAGCGCGCTGCGAACGGCGCCGGACGGGGAATTTCGCGCCTTCATCATCGCAGCGGTAAATCAGCACCCCGCGCTCGAAGAAAACATCGCCTATGCCGATGAGGCGCACTACGCGCGCAATGAGCAACGCGCGCAATACTACCCGTCGGCAGAGATCGACATCCCCGGCTTTCGCGTACTTGGCCGCCAATTTGCCGGGCAAAGCATCGATAATATCGTCGAACGGACGCGTGCCGATCAGCGGTTCGATACGTTGGCAATCATCAATCAAACGATCACCGATTTCGGCGCGACGGCCAACCGCGTAAAGGCGGCGGGCGAACGGCTTCGCGCAGCTGGTTACAGCGTCGACAACGCCGCCGACCAAGTGGCGCTCAACACGATCGCCGCATGGTACGACGTCTATTCGTTGCGCACCGTTCTCGCGCTGACGGAAAGCTATCGGCAGAATTCGGACGCGAACCGGGCCGCGATACAACAACGTATCGAGGGCGGCGCGTCCGCCCCCGCCGATGCCGCGCTGATCGAGAATGCGATCGCAAATCTCGATATTCGTATCGCGCGCTTTCGTCAGCAGCTCGCGTCCGCAGAAGCGCGGTTCCGCGAATTGACCGGCTCGCCTCCCCCGGAAGGCCTGTTGCGCGCGCCGGAACTGGGCGCCATCCCCGCCAACATCGAGGATGCGCGCGACGATGCGGCCAAGACGGCGGAAACGCAGGCAGCGCTCGCTCAGGCAAAAGCCGCAGACAAGGACGCGACCGCCGCGACGCGTGACCTGCTCCCGAACATTTCAGCCTCGCTCAACGGCGGTCGATATGGCATCATCCAGTCCAATCGCGACTATGATCTCGTCGCCAGGATTACGCTGCGCCAGCGTTTTTTCGGTGGTCTGCCACAGCGAGCCAAAAGCGCCCGTGCCCACGCTCACGCGCTTGACGCGCGCGCCTATCGCGTCGGGCAGGAAAACGCACGCGATGCGGAAACCGCGTTCAGTGACCTGCAGTCGTTGGATCAGCAGGCCGATGCGCTCCAGGCATCCTACCTTGCGACGCTGCGTACACGTGATGCCACGATCGAGCGCTTTCGCTATTCGCGCGGAACGTTGTTCGATGTGTTAAACGCCAGCGATACCTTTTATGCCGCCGCAGTGAGCTATATCCAGGCATTGGCTCAACGCGATGCGGCGCGATATGTCCTGTTGTCGCGTACCGGCCGATTGCTCGACGCCTTCGGCATTCCTCAATATGACGT
>JAPKCG010000103.1 GCA_028823055.1 Sphingomonas bacterium | reverse complement strand
GGATCGAACTTGTGGCTGCCCCATTCGTCGTCACGCCAATAGCGCCAGTCGAGCACGATATTGTCGAGCGGGATCTTCAGGTCGCGATAGCGTTTGACGACTCCCTCGACCTCGGCCGCCGTGTCGTAGCGCTGGCGCGACTGCCAGAAGCCATAGGCCCATTTGGGCATCATTTCGGCTTTGCCCGTCAGCTGGCGATAACCCGCGATCGCGCCATCGATGCTGCCGCCGGGGATGAACCAGTAATTCTTCGCCTTGGCGACGTCACTGCTGAACCAGATCGAATGCCGGTCGGGTTCGGGTAGCGGATCGTTATGCAACAGCGCCATGTATCCGGCGTTGGGTTCCCACTCGACCCGGATCGCGGTCGCCTTGCCAGCGGTCATCGGCACGTCGAAATTGGCGTACCAGGGGTTCCAGTTCTGGCGCCAGCGGTTCAGCACTTCCCTGCCGTCGACGAACACCTTGTAATAGCTCGATCCATACAACTTGAAGCGGTGCGTGCCGGTCACGGTGGGTGTGACGTCCCCGGTCCAGACGACAGTCTGTTTCTGTACCGCATTGCCTGCGGTGTTCTGACCGCCGCTTGCCGCAACGGTCTTTGCCTTCGCCGCCTCGGGCCAGTTCGCCTGGTCCTTGATATATTGATAGTTGATGGTCGCTTCCTGACGGGTCACCACTGGCTTGCCATCGAGCGAATATTCGGCGGTGAAGCCGGGCTTTCCGTTCGACGTCACCTGCAGCTCTTCGCCGACCAGCTGATAGGGATGCGGATTGCCAAATTGCGTGATCGATTCATTATCCCACAATAGACCGTAACCGCGCGTCGACACCAGGAACGGCACCGCGATATCCATGTTATGCTGCGCGAGTTCGACGTCCTCGCCATTATAGTCCATCTGCGTTTCCTGGTGCTGGCCCAGGCCGTAGAGTCCTTCATCGGTGCCGCGATTGAACTGCTGCGATACGGTCACGAAGGGTTTGCCGTCGACGGTCGTGGCGGCAAACGTCGTCGGCTTCGCCTCCGTCAGCAGCGGCTTGCCTGCCGTATCGAAAAATCGCACCGCGCCCGTCGCCAGCGTGATCTCGGCAATCGACGTCGCGGTCGTCAGCGTGACGCGGCCGTCGTGCGTGCGCACCGTATATTTGCCCGGCGCAGGCGGGGTGGGTGCCATCAGACTGGGCGCGGGCGCGCCGACTGCCATCCCGCGTGGCGTCGCGACGACATGGATGATGCCATCGCCGTGAACGGTGACCTCGACCCGCGACGACGGCCCTGATGCAGGCGTCACCGAAACGCCGCCAGCGATCGGCTGAACCGTCCCGCCCTGCTGCGCAAAAGCGGGTGATGAGATGGCGCTGCCGACACACAGCACTGCGAAAAAAGCCTTGTTCATTGTCAGTCCCCTAAGAATATCGTGTCGCACGCGGTCAGCGATAGCGGCCCATGATCACCTTCAGCACGTGCGGCTGGGCGAGCAGGTTGAGCCCGTAATCGGTCTGGTCACCGTTCCAGATTCGGGTCATCACCCATTTGCCGTCATGGAACGTCCCTTCCTCGACGCGCAGCACGATGCCGCCGGGCGCTGACCCTGCCGCCGCATCGAACTGCACGCGGACATGATCGCCGACGATCAGGAATTCATCATCGGAGAGCTGCGCCACCGCCATGCCGCCGACCGGCTCCTTGCCCCAGGGCGCGGGAACCGATTTCAACCACGTCCAGTCCTTCATGCCGAACTGCCATTCGCCCCAGCTCGCGGTGATCTTCCAGCCGCCGAGCGTCGTCGACACCGCACTGCCGTCATCGGGCTTCGCCGCGCCCCAGGTCGGGCGTGTCGCCGCGATCCTCGCCCAGTCGCGCATGATCGATCCGACCGCGTGATAGGGCAGCGCAAAGGCGTCGAGAGTCTGCTCGTCGAGGGCGACCGCACCGAGGGGATAATTGAAATAGCCCGTTTCATCCATGCCGAACGGCGCAAAGCCGATCGCGCCACGACCGATCGCCGGGTAGAAAAACCGCGCGAATTCGCGGGCGTTACCGATTTCCGGCACCATCAACGCATTGTCCGGGCGGGCATATTTGTCCAGATACGCCACGACGTTCGCGCTGGTCCGGTCATAGATGTCGGGCGCGGCGAAATCGATCGCGGGCGCCGCCGCCTTCCAGATGTCGAGTACGTCCTGCTGCGGTCCGCCGCTCGCAACGCCTTCGGGATCAGGCACGTTGGAAGGCCCGGACAACGATGCATTCACGTACATCGGCAGCGGCTTGGCGGCCTTGCCCGCCGCCGCGATCGCATTGACGTAGGACGCGACGTACCAGGTGTTGAACGCGCGATCGGCCTGCGCGCCATAGACCTGCGCCCACGTCCCCGACCTGCCCGTCTGTCTCGCCAGCGCCGCCGGCACGGCCTGTGCGAACAGGCGGTTGCCCGTCGCGCTGTAATCGCGCGGATTGCCATAGCTGCCCGTCTCGTTCTCGGGCTGGACGAGGATCACCGTATTCTGCGGATCGTGATCGCGCAGATAGGTCATCATCTGGACGAAGGCGCGCTTGTCGGCGGCGAGCGTCTGTTCGCCATGCGCGCTCAGCACGCCATGATCCTTGCCGTCGCGCGTCTTCATCCGCGGGAAACGGCGATTGTCCAGTTTCACCCAGTCGGGCGTGTAGGCGTAGCTGGTATTCTTCCACGTTCCGAACCACAGCAACACGACGCGCTTGTCATGAACCCGCGCCTGATCGAGCAGTGTCTGCAGGAAGAAAAAATCGAACCGCCCCTCGACCGGTTCGACCTGTTGCCACGCCACCGGAATTTCGACCGTGTTGGCCCC
This sequence comes from Sphingomonas bacterium, assembly GCA_028823055.1. Lineage (GTDB taxonomy): Bacteria > Pseudomonadota > Alphaproteobacteria > Sphingomonadales > Sphingomonadaceae > Sphingomonas. The sequence continues at coordinate 6,335 of JAPKCG010000103.1, read as the reverse complement.
CATCCGGTCGAGCGTCGGCCACACCTTGTCGAGCATCGCGGGATAGTTGCTCGAATTGTTCACTTGCCCACCCAGCATCAGATAGGGCGCACCGTCGACGATGAAGGCATGGTGGCCGTCATGGCTTTCGATCCGGGGAATCGCGGTCGTTTCCCGTGGCTGTGGCTGTGCCCGTGCGGGCGATGCCCCTCCGATCAGCGACAGCGCGATCAGCGACAGCGCACCGCACCGGATGGGGCGTCGTTGCATCGTCATTTCGTCTTCTCCATCGGATCGCCATAGATAATCCCGCGGCCGTCGGTCGCGACATAGACCCGGCCGAACCTGCGCGGGTCCCCGGCGATCATCCGCAACCGCAGACCCCATTGATGAGCATCGTCGTTGATCCGCAGCCATTGCGCGCCGCCATCGATCGACCGAAACAGTCCGGCCGTGCCCCGCATGTCGCCGATTGCATAAAGTGCGGGCCAAAGGCTCCCCGGCGCACCCTTGCCGACTCCATAATGCGCGATGGCGATCCCGCCCGTGGCGCGCATCCACCGCTCGCCAAAATCGGTCGACCGATAAAGATCACCGCCGATGAGCAGCCACAACGCGCCCGCTGCCCCCGGGACCGCGACCAGCGGATCGGGTGCCTCGCGCCAGGTGACCCGCGCGGCCGCCAGATCGCGGGGCAGGCCCATCCCGCCGACGGCATGGAAACTGGCCCCACCATCGTCGCTGCGGATGATACGATTGGCGGCGAAATCGATTGCGTAGAACCGCCGGGCCTCGACCTTGTCCGCGGTGACGCGCACCCGTGACGGCAGGCCGCTGATCGCAGTCCAATGCCGACCGCGATCGCGTGTCATCAGCGGTCGGGTCGTCTCCACGACGAACGTCGCGCCGTCCGCCGAGACGGTGATCGCCGCATCGCCGGTGCGTTCTGGCGCGGCATCGCCCTCACCGGGATGCGCGGGCACCCGCAACGGCAGCCAGTGCTCGCCACCATCCGCGGACCAGGCGAGCGACGTATCGGGAACCACCGGCTGATGCGTATTGCCGCTGCGCACCATCACCTGCGGCGCGGTGCCGGCATAATCGAGCGTATTGGTATTCGTGAGCATCGGCAGGCGATGGACATGCGCCGGTGACCGGCCAAGGTCGGCATGACGGAACCCGCCGAGATCGCCGAACCCCGACACCAGCGGCGCGCCGCCCGTGGGGCTGACCAACGTGATGATCGCGGTCTGTTCGATCCCCTTCGTCCAGGGCGCCCAGCGCATCGGCCCTGGCCGATCGAAGTCGTCGGTCGCGTATATCGTCGCGCCGGTGACATAGGCCGCGTGGCCGGAATCGAACGGATCTATCGCCAGTCCCGCGATCCAGTGGCCGAAATTGGCCTTGCCGTCGAAATCGAGAAACGGCGTCGCCGACACGTCACGCACGCTGTCACGCGCCAACTCGCGCCACGTCTGACCGCCATTGGCCGATCGCCATATCGTATCCCCGGGCTTGTAGCGGTTGACGGTGGCGACCGCGATCACCTGAGGATCGCTCGCGGAAACCGCGACACCCATATACCCGCCGGGCACCGCCGCCGCTCCGCGCTGTGGCGTCACGTCGCGCCACGTGGCCGCGCCAGGATCGAACCGCCACACCGCGCCGCGCGTAATGCCGTTCGGCCCGATCGAATCGCAATAGGTGATGGTAACGATCCCGTCGTTCCCGACGACCGCCTTTACCGGCAACATATCGGCTTGTGGTCCGCCAGCGACCGTCCGCCACGTCGTACCGCCATCGCCGGACATGAAGAAATGCCGCGCGCCGGGGTCAGCACTGCCGACGAACACGCGTCCGCGATGAAGGGGGTCGAACAGCACGAACGACAGCCCACCGTGCGTCGCGCGTGGTGCGGTGGGGACGCCGAGTCCCGGCAGTGGAAACGCCTTCACCTTCTGCCAATGCGCCGCCGAATCGTCGCTGCGCCACAATCCATCGTGGCGCGATCCGAACAGCAACGTCGTGCGCGCGCCGGGATCGACCGCCAGTCGCTCGCCAAGCCCGCGCCCGGCCTCGTTGCCGCCCATGACAAAAGGAACCACAGTCTTGCGCCAATGGACGCCGCGATCGGTGGAGCGCAGGATCGCCGCGGGTCCGCGCCACGACATGCCCGCCGCCATGTAGACGACATCGGCATCGACGGGATCGGGCGCGATGCTTTCGATCCCCATGTAGCTACCCACCGATTCGTCGTCCTGCAACGGCACCCAGTGCGCCGCCCGGTCGTCGCGGCGATAGGCACCGCCCATATCGGTGCGGACATAGGCGAGGCCGCGCTCGGCGGGACTGAAGACGATTCCCGGCGCAAACCCGCCGCCGCCCACGACGACGTTCTGCCAGTGATAGGGGATCGTCGGAACAGGCTGCTGCGCGTCGGCAATACCGCCGACCAGATTGATCAGCACGAGGGTCGTCAGGCTGCGGATCCGCTTGCCCACCATCTGCCTTTCTCCCTCTTCCCTGCGCACCGGTTATTGGATCGCCCGATGCTCTTGACGACACCTATGGCATGAACGATACCGCTAACACAACGGGGAGGAAATAGTGTCGAACGATCGTCGATCATGGATCGATGCGCTGCCTGACGATTGGCGGCGCGGGACCTTTGTCGGGCGAATCGCCACGCCGGAAGGGCCGTCCCCTTTCATGCTTCGCGATGGCGCGGCCTACGATATGACGGCAGTGCGCCCGACGATGGCGATGCTGCTCGCCGACACGATCCGCGATGGCGGCACTCCGATCGATCTCGATACGCTGGCGACGCACACACTGCTCAGCCCCATCGATCTCCAGTGCGTCAAGGCAGCAGGCGTTACCTTCGCGGTCTCCGCGCTCGAACGCGTCATCGAGGAACAGGCACGCGGCGACCATGAACGCGCGGCGGCAGTCCGCGACCGGCTTGAAGCCGCGCTCGGCGGCGACCTGCGGAGCGTGACGCCCGGCTCGCCGGAGGCTGCGCAGCTGAAGCAAACGCTGATCGCCGATGGCATGTGGTCGCAATATCTCGAGGTTGCGATCGGCCCCGATGCCGAGATCTTCACCAAATCGCCGGTACTTTCGACCGTCGGCTGGGGCGATCAGGTCGGCATCCGCTCCGATTCGACGTGGAACAACCCCGAACCCGAAATCGTGCTGGTCGCAGATGCGGCGGGCGTTGCCGTCGGCGCGACGCTTGGCAACGACGTCAATCTCCGCGATTTCGAAGGCCGCTCTGCGCTTTTGCTGGGCAAGGCGAAGGACAATAATGCGTCCTGCTCGCTGGGACCGGTCATCCGGCTGTTCGATGCCGGCTACACGCTCGACGATGTCCGCACCGCGGACATCGCGATGACGATCACGGGGCAGGACGGCTATGTCCTCGAAGGCGCCAGCACGATGCGGGAAATCAGCCGGGACCCCGCCGAATTGCTGCGTCAGGCGCTCAGCGAGCATCAATATCCCGACGGCCTCGTCCTGTTCTGCGGCACGTTGTTCGCCCCCGTGCAGGATCGCGACGCCGCCGGGCGGGGCTTCACGCACAAGATCGGCGACGAAGTGACTATTGTCAGCGCGCGGCTCGGCACGCTGACCAACACCGTCGTCACCAGCCGCGATGCGCCGCCCTGGCGCATCGGCATCACCGCCTTTTTTCACAATCTCGCTACCCGCGGCCTGCTCGCGGAATGACCCGTTCGGAGAGCTTCGTGCTGCAACATACCACTGCCATCGACGATACGCGCGCGCGCTACCCCAGCCTTGCTGGCAAGCGGGTGATCATCACCGGTGGCGCCTCGGGCATCGGCGCCGGGCTTGTGGAGGCCTTTGCCGCACAGGGCGCGCGCGTCGGCTTCATCGATGTTCTCGATGATCAGGGCGCTGCCCTGGCGACGAAATTGGGCGAGAATGCGGTCCATGCTCCGGTGTATCGCGGATGCGACCTAACGAATCTCGACCTGGTCACGACCTGTGTTCCGGCTCTCGCTGCCCAGCTGGGCGGGATCGACATCCTGCTCAACAACGCTGCCAACGATGACCGGCACAGCGTCGATTCGGTAACCCCGGCGTTCTGGGACGAGCGGATGAACGTCAATCTGCGCCACCAGTTCTTCGTCGCGCAGGCCGCGCTGCCCGCCATGCGTCAGGCCGGCGGCGGCGTCATCCTCAATTTCGGATCGATCAGCTGGCATCTCGGCCTGCCCGATCTCGTCCTTTATCAAACTGCCAAGGCGGCGATCGAGGGTATGAGCCGGGGTATGGCACGCGATCTCGGTCGGGAGAATATTCGGGTCAATACGATCGTACCGGGCAACGTCCAGACCCCGCGCCAGGAACGCTGGTACGACCCCGCCGAAGAAGCGAAGCTGGTCCAATCGCAATGCCTCGATGCACGCATCCAGCCCGCCGACGTTGCCGCGCTGGCGCTGTTTCTCGCATCGGACGATGCGCGCATGTGCACGGGGCACGAATATTGGGTGGACGCAGGCTGGCGCTGATGGACGCGACGCACCTCCTGACCATCGGCGCGGAACTGGGTGAGGGCCCGGTGTGGATCGGCGACGCGCTCTGGTTCGTCGATATCAAGGGGCGGCATATCTATCGTCACCACGCCGCGACGGGCACGACGGACCGCTGGGACGCGCCCGAGATGGTGGGCTGGGTCCTCCCTGCCGACCGCGGCGACCTGATCGTCGGGCTTCGGTCAGGGCCACACAGATTTGCCCCCGACACCAGGCAGTTCGAGCGCATTGCCACGGTCGATGCACAGCTGCCCGCCAATCGGCTGAACGATGCCGCGATCGATGCGCAGGGCCGATTGTTCTTCGGCACGATGGATAATGACGAGGCGGCGGCCAGCGGGCGCGTTTATATGCTCGATCGCGGTGCGATTCGCGCAACGGCGATCACCCCGACCGTCATCACCAACGGTCCCGCCATCGCTCCAACAGGTGATCGGCTCTACCACGTCGACACACTCGCGCGCGTGATCACCGTCCACGCCATCGCCGCCGACGGCACCATCGGCGACGCCGCCCCATTCCTGCGATTTTCGGGCGACGAGGGGTATCCCGACGGCGCGGTCTGCGATTCCTCCGGCGGCCTCTGGGTCGGCTTTTACGGCGGGTGGGCAGCACGGCGATTTGCGCCCGACGGCACGCTCACCGACGAGGTCCGGTTTCCCGTCGCCAACGTGACCAAGGTCGCGCTGGGCGGTCCCGACGGATGCACTGCATTTGCCACCACCGCGCGTCAGGGGCTGAGCACGCAAGCGTTGCACGCTCAGCCGATGGCGGGTGACATCTTTACCTTCCCGGTCGCGATCCCGGCCGCGCCGTCATTTCACGCCAACAGTTAATTCCAACGCTCACAGAAGCGTCGTCAGCGGAGAGTCACCAGTGTCCACGGGTTACAACCAAGCGCTTGTCCTGCGCATCGTCGCGGTCGCGACGATCGGCGGCTTCATGTTCGGCTATGATTCGGGGGTCATCAACGGCACTCAGAAGGGGCTGGAGGCGGCGTTCGCGCTGGGGCGGCTGGGCATCGGCATCAACGTCGGCGCGATCCTGGTCGGATCGTCGATCGGCGCGTTCACCGCGGGGCGCCTGTCCGACATGATCGGTCGCCGTGCGACAATGATGGCTGCCGCAATGCTGTTCATCATCTCCGCGATCATGGCGGCAGCGGCGGGATCGAGCGAATTCTTCATCATCGCCCGCATCATCGGCGGCCTTGGCGTCGGCGCGGCGAGCGTCACCTCGCCGGTCTACATTTCGGAAGTCACGCCGGCGAACGTGCGCGGGCGACTGTCGAGCATCCAGCAGGTCATGATCATCACCGGCCTGACCGGCGCGTTCGTCGCCAATTTCGTGCTTGCGCGGGTCGCTGGCGGCTCGACCGCGACGCTGTGGGGCGACTTGCCAGCCTGGCGGTGGATGTTCGGATTGCAGGTCATCCCCGCCGCCATCTACCTCGTCGCGCTGTGCTTCATTCCCGAAAGCCCGCGCTATCTTGTCGCCAAGGGTCACATCGATCGCGCGCAGGCTGTCCTGGCGCGCCTGTTCGGCGCCGAGGAGGCCGCACGCAAGGTTGCCGAGATCAACGCCTCGCTCGCCGCCGATCATCATCGGCCAAAGCTCGGCGACCTGGTCGACAAGACCACCGGTAGGATCCGTCCGATCCTGTGGGTCGGCATCGGACTGGCGGTGTTCCAGCAGCTGGTCGGCATCAACGTCGTCTTCTATTATGGCGCCACACTGTGGGAAGCGGTCGGCTTCACCGAAAATTACGCATTGCAGATCAACATCGTATCGGGCGCA
>JAPKCG010000102.1 GCA_028823055.1 Sphingomonas bacterium | reverse complement strand
GCGAGCCCTTCCACCGCCGACAACACCGAAACCGCCGGTGTAATCATGCTGTCGCCATAAAATAGCGCGGTGGCGAACACGCCGAGCAGGATTATTCCCGTGGTCCATCGCTTGGACGTGGTCCTGCCCGATACCAGCGCAAGCAACGCGAGGCTGCCACCTTCGCCCTTATTGTCCGCCCGCATGATGATAATGACGTATTTGACCGTCACCACGATCATCATCGACCAGAACATCAGGCTTAGCACACCCATGATGTGCGCCGGATCAAGGGTCAGCTGATGATGCCCGGCAAAGGTTTCGCGAAATGCGTAAAGCGGGCTCGTGCCGATATCGCCGAACACGATGCCGACCGCGCCCAGCGCGAGCTTGATCAGCCCGTCCTGACCGTGGCCATGTCCGTGATCCGCCGCGTCTTCTACCGATGCGGCGCCAGCGCTATCGACGCTCACAATGCAGCCGATCGCACAGTAAGACCTGATGATTGCATGGAATTACCAGCCTTCGCCCCTGTGCCCATGGCGGCGCCTCTAGCATGAGCCGCGAGGGCCAGCAACGTGGCCCGGGCGCCGCGTGACATTCACACCCGACGGATGACTTCGCGGATCACGAAATGCGACGCGAGTCGCGTTACCCCGGGGAGCTGCGACAGCGTCTCCCGATGGATTCGCTCATACGTATCACCATCTCGGATTTCGACGTGGAGCATGTAATCCGCTTCCCCGCTCATAAGGAAACATTGGGTAACCTCCGGGCAATCGACGATCTCCGTCTCGAACCGTCGCATCGTTTCCTGCCGCTGATCACGTAGAGTGACATTGACGAGCACGACGCCGGGATTGCCGCGCGCACCGGGCGACAGGATCGCACGATACCCCATTATCGCGCCATCCTCACGCAATTGCGCGACCCGCCGATGCGCCGCGCTGGGCGACAGGCCGACTTTTTCGCCGAGCTCCGCGCTCGTCAAATCCGAATCCATCGCCAGAATGGACAGGATTTTGCCTTCTATCGCATCGATCGATTTCATCCCTGCGATCGTAGCAATTGCGCAAAGAGAATGCACACGAGCAATCCAGACAGGAAGTCTTTGCGAATTACTCCCGCTTATGATCGGCTATCGTAGCGGCATATAAAGGAGAAGTTGATGCGCATCGGTGTCCCGAAGGAAATCAAGAATCACGAATATCGCGTCGGCCTGACGCCGCCATCGGTCGCGGAACTCGTCGCGGCGGGGCATGATGTCGTCATCGAAACCCAGGCGGGCATGGGTATCGATTTCGAGGATCAGGATTATGTCGAGGCAGGCGCGACGATCCTGCCCGACGCAAAGTCGGTCTTTGCCGGTGCCGATATGATCGTGAAGGTCAAGGAGCCGCAGGCGCAGGAAATCGCGATGCTCGAACCGCGCCATCTGCTCTTCACCTATCTTCACCTCGCCGCCGACAAGCCTCAGGCGGAAGGGCTGATGAAGTCGGGCGCGACGTGCATCGCATATGAAACCGTCACTGGCCCGCGCGGCGGCCTGCCACTGCTCAAACCGATGAGCGAAGTCGCGGGCCGCATGTCGGTACAGGTCGGCGCGCATTATCTCGAAAAGGAACAGGGTGGACGCGGCGTCCTGCTCGGCGGCGTGCCCGGCGTCGCCCCCGCGCGCGTCGCGATCCTCGGCGGCGGTGTCTCGGGCGTCAACGCCGCTCAGATGGCGGTCGGGATGCGCGCGGATGTTACCATCTACGACATCTCGAACGATCGCCTCGCCGAACTCGACATGTTCTTTTCCAGCCAGATCAAGACCGCCTATGCCAGCAAGGCCGCGATCGCGGCGGCGGTGAAGAACGCGCATCTCGTCATCGGCGCGGTCCTTGTCCCCGGTGCGGCAGCGCCGAAGCTGGTCACGCGCGACATGGTCAGGACGATGAAGCGTGGAGCGGTAATGGTCGATATCGCGATCGATCAGGGCGGCTGTTTCGAAACCAGTCATGCAACGACGCATCAGGACCCGGTGTTCGAAGTCGACGGCGTCATTCATTATTGTGTCGCCAACATGCCCGGCGCGGTCGCGCGGACCAGCGCGTTCGCGCTTAACAACGCAACGCTGCCATTCGCGCTTCGCCTCGCCAATCTGGGTGCCGAAGCCGCGATGAAGGCCGATCCGCACCTCGCCGCCGGCCTTAACGTCCACAATGGCAAAATCGCGTTCAAGGCGGTCGCCGATGATCTTGACCTTCCCTATCAGGCATGGAGCGCCTGACACGGAACACAAACGGAACATGGGGGTTCATACCTGCGGAAGGATTACCCCCATGACCGAACAAGCGACTGAAAATCCGAAAGATCATCCCGTCGGCAATGCCGAAAAAAACCCTGACGACTGGACGACCGGCGACGAAGCGATGACCGGCGCGCAGGCAAGCTATCTGAAGACGCTGTCGGAAGAAGCGGGCGAGACGTTCGACGAAACGCTAACGAAGGCGGATGCGTCGAAGCGCATTGATGCGTTGCAGGCCAAGACGGGCCGCGGGCAATAAACGACGAGAGCACTTCCAAAGTCTGGAGGTGCTCTCCTTACTTCGATGGCGGCGCTTCCTCCGCCGATTGTAGCGCCAGAAACCGATCGAGGATCGCCAGCCGCATCGCGATGTCTCTGCGATAGGATGCCTCTTGGGGAGAGAGCGCCAACGCCCGCGCCCAATACCGGCGTGCTTCGGCAAAATCCCCTGCCTCCACATAGGCCTGGCCTAGGAAAAATGGCGGCGCGGGATGGAGCGGCGAAATACGCGATGCTTGTTGAAACGCAAACAAGGCGGGCGGTGACACTTGACCGCCGTCATGCGCCGCATAAGCGCTGCCCAACCCGACCCACAGCATCAGGCTGTTGGGAATTTTCCTGATCCCGCCGATAATCACGCGTACCGCCGCGCGCTCTTCTCCCTGTCGCGCCATCGCATCGGCGGCGACGAGATACGCGCCGTCGCCCGAAAATCGCCCGAGCATCCGATTTCGCAAATCAATCAGTTCGGGATCGGTCGCTTCCGCCGATACGATCGGCTGCGCCGGCGCGGCGGGCATCGACGGTCGTCCCTGCAACGCATAACCCGCCGCCGCGAGCATCAGCGCCGATCCGACCATCGACCAGAGTGGACGCCGGACGCCCAGCAGGACGATCGCCCCGAACGCCGCCGCGCCGAGGATCGCAAGGGTGAGCCAGCCCATCAGTGCCGCCGCCTGAAGCTTTGCCGCGCGACCAGCACCCCGATGCCGAGCAACGCGATCGGCGCCAGCCACAAGGGCCATGTCGCGGCCGACAGCGGTGGATCATAGGTGACGTAGTCGCCATATCGCGCGACCAGCCAGTCGCGGATCGATTGTGCGCTTTCGCCGCGTGCGATCCGTTCGCGAACCAGCGCGCGCATGTCTCCGGCCAGGCTGGCATCGCTATCCGCGATCGATTGGCCCTGACAGACAAGGCAACGCAGCGTCTCCATCAGCGCCTTCGCCTCCGCCTCCTGCGCGGGGTTTCGAAGCTGTGTGTACGCCAGCCGCGCGGCCGGCGTCGTCGGATCGGCGAACGCCGGTGATGCGAGGAGCAGCAGCAGCGCTGCTGGCCGGGCGACCATGCGCGTCATCTCTCTCCCCTTACCGCTGCGGCGATCGCATCGACGTCATCGTCGCGAATGTCACCGACATGCTGGAGAACGATCACCCCCTCGCCATCGACGACGAAGCTTTCGGGTACACCGGACGACCCAAGCGACACTTGCACCGCACTCCGCTTGTCATCGCCGACATGATCATAGGGATCGCCGTTGCGTTGAAGAAACGCTTGTAGATCGGCGGCCTTGTCGCGAACCGCAATGCCCTCAATCGGCACACCCATTGTCTTCAGCCGCATCAATTGCGGTGCCTCCGCAATGCACGGCAAACACCACGAGGCGAAGACATTGACGAGATGCGGCGTCCCCGTCCGCAGTGCCGCAGCATCGAGGCCCGGTTTGCCCGGTACGATTGCAGAAAGCGCGAAATCCGGCACCGGCTGGCCTATCATCGCGGATCGTATCGTGCGGTCGGCGGGTTTGAAGAGGCCGATCGCGACGACGACGAACAGCCCCGCGAACAACGCCAGCGGGACCCAAAGCATCCAGCGCTTCACGCCCATGCTCCCTCTTGCCGCGCCGCGACCCGCCGTTCACGCCGCCAGCGCCCGACCAACGACAATGCACCGCCCAGCGCGATCAGCGCGCCGCCGAACCAGATCAACGTCACGAACGGTTTCCACCATAATCGCAACTGCCAGCGCCCGTCGGTATCGGGTTGGCCGAGCACGGTATACAGCTGCCCGTCCCATGTCGTCAGGATCGCGCTTTCATTGGTCGCGGTTACCGGGTTCGCGAAATAGCGCGCCTGAGGAGCGAGCGTTACGGTGTGAACCCCGCGCGTCGCCGACAAATGCGCCTCCAGCGCCGACCAATTCTCACCGACGACCGGCGTGATGCCATCGAGCCGGACGACATACGGCCCGGCGTTTACTGGCTGACCGACACGCGCCGCGACCAGCGTTTCGCGCGTGAACGCGCTATCGGACGCCATCCCCGCCAAACTTACCGCGATGCCCAGATGCGCGATGACCATGCCATAAGTCACCATCGGCGTGCGCCGCCAGTTACGCCCCCAGAGCGGCGCGACGCTCGCGACCGCCAACCCCGTCGCCAGACTGAGCCCCAGAAAAGGCAGCACACCTGTATCGGTAAAGACGAACAGGCCCGCGCCCGTGAAAAACGTCGCCGCGATCGGCCATGTCATCCGCGCGACGATCGCGTCCGCCTTGTCGCGGCGCCAGCGGATCAGCGGCCCCGCCGCCATGATCGCAACGAGGATCAGCGCGATCGGCCCGACCGTCTTGTCGAAAAACGGCGCGCCGATCGACAATTGCACGCCGAATGCGCCCGCGCCGATCGGATAAAGTGTTCCGAACAACACCACCCCAAGGATCACCGACAGCAGCAGGTTGTTCGCGACCAGCGCGCCTTCACGGCTGACGAAATCGAAGACGTTGCCCGCGCGTACCGTCCCTACCCGCGCCGCGAACAGCGCGAGCGCGCCGCCGATATACAGCGCAAGCAGCACGAGGATGAACGCGCCCCGCTTCGGGTCGACCGCAAAGGCATGGACGCTCGTCAAAATCCCGGACCGGACGAGGAACGTCCCGATCATCGACATCGAAAACGCGACGACCGCGAGCATGACCGTCCAGGCACGCAGCCCATCGCGCGTCGCCAGGACCGTCACCGAATGGAGCAGCGCCGTCGCCGCGAGCCACGGCATCAGCGACGCGTTCTCGACCGGGTCCCAGAACCACCAGCCGCCCCAGCCAAGCTCGTAATAGGCCCAATAGGAGCCAGCCGTGATACCGAGCGTCAGGAATATCCACGCCCCCAGCACCCACGGTCGCATCGCGCGGGCAAAGGCAGGACCGACATCGCGAGTGATGAGCGCCCCGACCGCGAAGCTGAACGCGACCGAAATTCCGACATAACCGATGTAGAGTGTCGGCGGATGGAACGCCAGGCCGGGGTCCTGAAGCAGCGGATTGAGCCCCAGCCCGTCGCGCGGCGCGGGGCTGACGCGATCGAACGGGTTCGAGGAGAACAGCAGAAAAGCATAGAAACCCAGCGCGATGCCCGCCTGTGCGCCCAACGTCGCGATCAATGTCCGCTGATCGAGCCGCCGTTCGAAGATAGCCACCGCGCCGCCAGCGAGCCCGAGGATCGTTACCCAGAGCAGCATCGACCCTTCATGATTACCCCATGCGCCCGCGAATTTGTAGATCCACGGCTTGGCCGAATGACTATTCTCGATCACCACCCTCACGCTCATGTCGGAGCCGAGAAACACCCCGATCAGCATCGCCATCGCGACGAGGACCATCAGCCCCTGAACGATCGCTACCGGGCGGACCGCGCCGCGAATATCGACACGGGTGTCGTCGGCTCCGTCGGGAACCGGCCTGCCGCGCAGCCCCAGCGCCGCGACGACGAGCTGCAACGCCGCCAGCGCTGCAGCGAACCACAAGGCGGCAAGGCCCGCTTCGGCCATCATGGATCGAGCGTCTTGGTTTCGTGCATCGCGCCGGCAACCTCGGGCGGCATGTATTTCTCGTCGTGCTTGGCGAGCAAATTGGTCGCGGTGAAGCTGTGATCGGCGTTGAAATGCCCCTCCGCCACGACCCCCGATTTTTCACGGAACAGGTCGGGGACGATCCCGGCAAAGGTCACTGGCGTCGTCGCTTTGCCGTCGGTCACGCTAAACCGCACGGTGACGCCGTCGGCCGCGCGCGTGACGCTGTTCGCCGCGACCATTCCGCCCAGCCGCACCGCCTTGCCCGGCGCCGGGCCGTCACGCAGCGCGTCGCTCGGCGAATAGAAAAATGCCGCCTGATCCTTGAGCGCCGACATGGCGAGCAATCCCGCGGCGACCACGGCACCAAGCGCCAGCAGCGCCAGCGTCAGACGTTGATGCTTGGCCTTCATTTACGGGGCCGCTCGGCCCGTCGCATCGCGGCATAGCTTGCAATCCCGACCCCCGCGCCGCCCAGAAACGTGACGGCATAGGCCGCGACGACGAAGCTCCACTGGTTCATATTCGTGCCATGCGCGCCATCCGCGCCTCCGCCTTCGCGGTCGCCAACATCGCGCGCATCCGCATCAGGACAATCCCCGCGAAGAACAGCGTGAAGCCAGCGAGCATGATCGGCAGCGGCCATAGAATCGACCGATCGATCGTCGATCCGGCAATGCCGATGCTCGGCCCTTGGTGCAGCGTATTCCACCACACCACCGAATAATGGATGATTGGCAGCAGCGCGCTCCCCGCGATGCCGTAAAGCGCGGGTATCCGTCCGTTCCTGCCGCGATCCGCATCAGCCCGCGCCAGTGCGATATAGCCGCAATAGACGAAGAACAGCAGCAACATGCTCGTCAGCCGTCCGTCCCATTGCCACCAGGTTCCCCAGGTCGGACGCCCCCAGATCGACCCGCTGACGAGACAGATCGTGGCGAACAATGCGCCCGGCAATGCGATGCTGCGCGCCGCGATATGCGCCAGCGGATGCCGCCAGACGAGATAGGCGATGCTGGACATCGCAATGCCACTCCACCCGCCCATAGCCAGCCAGGCGGCGGGAACATGGACGTACATGATGCGCACCGTTTCGCCTTGCAGATAATCGGGCGGCGTCTGCGTCAGTCCCGCCCATGCACCGACCGCGATCAGCACCACTCCCACCCAGGTCAGCACCGGGGTTAGCGGTCGGGCGATTTTCTGAAAGCGGGCTGGATTGGCAAGGGCATGAAGGGCGGGCACGACGCGCCATCGATAAGCAGCTTTTACGCCTGCGTCACGCAAGAGTTGCAGCCCGCCGCCCGAACGGCACCTTCGCACAATTGAGGTAGCAAATTCGCGCGATCACATGGAAACCACGGATCAGCGCCCGATCAGCCGCATCGCGATCATGTCCGCGACCTCCGCCGCCGGCGCGCCGGTGCGATCACTTTCGTCCCACACCTGGTCGAGCCGCGCCGGGATCTTCGCGATCCGCGCCATCACCTCGGCCTCATCGCCCTGCCCCAGATATTCGAGGCCCACATTGATGATCCCTCCCGCGTTGATGACATAATCAGGCGCATAAAGGATGCCGCGCTCATGCAACCGCGCATAATCCTCGCGCGTCGCCAGCTGATTGTTCGCGCCGCCCGCCACCACCTTCGCCGTCAGCGTCGGGATCGTCGCTTCGGTCAGAATCGCGCCCAGCGCGTTCGGGCTGAAGATATCCGCCTCGACCGCAAGGATCGCGCCCGCCGCGACCGTCTCTCCGCCCAGTTCCGCCGCCAGTGCCGCCGCCCGCGCCGCATCGACATCCGCCAGCGTCAGCGTCGCGCCGTCCTTCGCGAGCAATCGCGCCAGACCCCCGCCGACCGATCCGACGCCCTGGATCGCGACATGAACGCCCTTCATATCGTCGGTGCCAAGCCCGCGCTTCGCCGCAGCTTTAACACCGAGATACACACCATGCGCGGTGTACGGACCGGGATCGCCGCCTGCCGCGCCGCTTTCGACGGGAAGGCCAGAGACATAGCTTGTCTCGCCCGCGATCACCTTCATCCGCTCTTCGGACATGCCGACATCTTCTGCGGTGACATAGCGCCCACCAAGCGACTCGACCGCACGACCAAATGCCCTGAGCTGTTCAGGTGTCGCGACGTCGCCGGGCTTTTCCGCCAGGATCACGCCCTTGCCGCCACCCAGTTCGAGCCCCGCCATCGCATTCTTGAAACTCATGCCGCGCGACAGGCGCAGCGCATCGGTTACCGCGAGATCGCCCGCCGCATAATGCCAGAAGCGCGCGCCCCCCGCCGCCGGTCCGAGATGCGTTGAATGAACCGCAATGATCGCGCGTAGTCCCGATTCGCGGTCGGTAAACGCATGAACACCTTCATGATTATCGAAATCGGGGAAATTCCACACCGAAGTCATCGCCAGCTCCGCCACTTAAAATAATTGCACTGGCGGGTAATATTATTACCCGAGCGATTTGGCTAGTCCCTCTCGTCCCCCACCTTGCAGACGAAGGCTGATCGACAGGGTGAGGCAGATGGGGCGACCGACGGGACTTGAACCCGCAACTTCCGGCATCACAAGCCGACGCTCTAACCAATTGAACTACGGTCGCCGTGGAAAGCGCGCCTCTAGCGGGCAGCGCCTCGTTCCGTCAAGCAGTCTGGCGATCCAGAATCAGAATCGTCCTTCGACCGAAAATTGATAGCCGCCGCCGCTCTGAATGAATCCAAGGGCGGATAACCGCGCGATCGCGGTCGGGTCGCCTGGCACCAGCGCCAGTGCGGCATTGTACGTGCCAGCGCCCGTGACGCGCAGCGTCAGCGTTTCGTTGCCCGACTGACTCGCCAGCGGGAGTACCAGTGCACCATTGTCGCAGCGGGCATTGCCTGAAATCTGCGCGGGCAAGGGCACCCCAGCGACGTCACCGCCCAATGCCGCGGTAAGGCGCCCCTCGGCCTCGACGCAGCGGTTGTCGATGAACGACACACTGACCGCATCGAGCGTCAATTGCGTGACCGGCAACGGCGCGAAGGCGCGACCGGTGGGCAAAATTCCC
>JAPKCG010000565.1 GCA_028823055.1 Sphingomonas bacterium | reverse complement strand
GACAATCGTCGTCAGAAAAGATCATTCGTGACATCAAACGCAGGACGCGTAAGCACTAACTTACGGCATTCCCGGCGGCGGCTGGCGGCGCTGAGTCGCCTGCTCGAAGGAATAGGCGAGTTCGATCAGTCGCGGCTCGCTGCATGCCGTGCCGGTGAAGGTGATTCCCATCGGTTGAGACTTGGCGTTGAAGCCTTCCGGAAGCGGTGACCCGCCGGAGTTTGCCACCATCGCGAACGGCACGGTGATTTCTGGATACCCGACACGATTGCTGATGCCCGTGCCACGGCCTCCCATGAACAGAACCGCGTCGAGCTTGTATTCCTCCAGCACCGCATCAATGCCATTGGCGGCGCCCATATCCAGCGCGCGCTTCTGGTCACGCTCGTAGGTTGCCTTGTCCTTCTCAAGGTCCGTATTCACCGCATCGATCAGCGCATCCTGTCCGTAGCGCAGAGTGCCTAGATTCTTATTGGCCTCGTTCCACGCTACAAACTCATCGATCGTCTTCCACGGCGCCTTTCCGTTCTGCGCGGCCAACCAGATGTTGAAGTCGCGGTGCATGCCGTAGTTCATCACCGACATGCAGGTCGGCGTCACTTCGCGGTCGCATTCACCCGCCAGAAGCACGTTGCGCATCGGCTCATTGGTTATGGCGCTCGGGAAGTCTGCGGGATCGACGATCTCGGCGCCCGCCTTTTTCAGCACGGCGATGGCTTCCTCATAGGCTTTGCGCTGGTCTTCCGGCATGCCGCCGCGCGGCTGCTTCTCGCCGGGCAGCAAGATTTCCACGCCGTAGCCCAGGCGTGGCACGCCGATACGCGCGCCCTTCAAGCCGTCCGCTTTTAGGTGCGGCGTGTAATCGTTGTTGGGCGACAACGTGCAGCGCGTGGTGGCCGGATCGTTGGGATCAGGTTGTTTGCCTTCCGCCGCACCCAGCATGATCGCAACATCGGTGACGCTCTTGCCCATGGGTCCGGCGGTGTCCTGATCCATCGTGATTGGGATGATGCCCCAGCGGCTGATCCGTCCGATGGTCGGCTTGATGGCCGCGAGCATATTTAGATTGGACGGCCCGATGATCGAGCCTCCGGTTTCAGTGCCGAAATTCCCGGCCCAGAAGTTCGAGGTGGTGCCCGTCCCCGAAGATGAGCCGCCGGTGTTCAGAATGCCGCGGCCGTCGTTCTGCCCCGGTCGCGGGTCGCGCCGCGGATCGTAAGGATTGAACGAAAATCCCGAGATGGAACTGTAGGTGCCCGGCGCGCCCTGACCGAAGTAGCCGGCGAACTCGCTCATGGTAGTTTTGGCGAGGATGATGGCGCCTGCATCCTTAAGGTTCTTGGTCAGCGGTGCATCCCAGTCGGGCACGAAGCCCGCCAGCCCGATGTTGCCGCCGGTGGTCGGCATGTCAGTGTCCTGGATGTTGTCTTTCAGCGCGATGGGAATGCCATGCATCGGCCCGCGTAGCTTTCCAACCTTGCGTTCCTCGTCAAGTTTGCGCGCCTGCTCAAGTGCGTGCGGGTTCACCGCGATCGACGCATTGATGACGTTTTCATAGGTCGCGATGCGGATCAGGTACTGCTTCACCAACTCCTCCGACGTGACGCGGCCCTCCGCTATCGCCTTCTGTATATCGGGGATGGAGACTTCCACCACACTGAACGGCGCTCGTGTTTTCGCCGGTGGCGCTGCCTTTTCACAAGACGTCAGTCCAAGCGCCGCTGCGATCAGCAGCGTGGTAGCCAGTATAGAATTTTTCATAGTCGCATCCGTCCACTGAGTCTTTTCTTTTTCATAGCCTGACCAATATATAGGGGTCACAAGCGGCCTCTCAATACAGCCAAGATACTAGCATGTAAGCAGCTGGTATCCGGGCACCGGACTCTCGCCACTCATAGTTCGGGCTTCAGAACTG
>JAPKCG010000564.1 GCA_028823055.1 Sphingomonas bacterium | reverse complement strand
CTATCACAACCGGCATGAGGACCGTCAAGGAATTGCCAAGCAAGCACCGTCGCTGTGGGCTGCCGCTCTAGGCGGGCGGTTTCCGCGATACGACCAAGACGAGCTTTCTCAGGATCTGTCAGCGCCATAGCGCAGCGCGCTAAGCGGATGTATCATTTGCCGACCGCGTCAACAGGGAACGACGCATTGCGGAAGAAACGCGCCATGCCGAACGAGCTCAGCTTTTCCAATCGCCACAAGGATCTGGCCGCGAGAGACCGGGAATACGTGCTGGGCTGGCGTTTCGAGCCGCGCATCGTTTTCGAACGGGGCGAGGGGGTGCGGCTGTTCGATGTCGATGGCAACGCCTATTACGACATGAGCGCCGGGATGATGTCGCTGACGCTGGGCCACGCCCACCCCGAACTGGTCGACGTGATCCGCGACATGTCGGGCCGGCTCATTCATCAATCCTCTTGGTACACGAATCCCTGGGCGATCGAATTCGCGGAGCTGATCGCCACGACCATGCCCGGTGAGCTGAAGATGACCAACTTCGCCGTGACCGGATCGGAAGCCAATGAAATCGCGATGCGCATGGCGCTTGCCGCGACCGATGGTTTTGATATCTGCTCCATGGTGCGCGGGCTGCATGGCGGGTCGGTGGCTGCGTAATCGATGACTTCGGTTGGCGGGGCGCGGCGGCGTGGGCTCGGGCCGCTGACCCTGCCGGCGCGCGCCAACTGCATAGTGCCCGCTTTCTATTACCGCGCGCCCATAGACGACGCCGAGAAATGGGACGAGGTCAGCCTGCAAATGACCGAGGAATTGATCGAATACACCACCTCGCAGCAAGTCGCCGCGTTGATGCTGGAGCCGATCGCGGTACCGGGCGGGATGATCGTCCCCTCGGAACGTTGGCTGCGCGGCATCCGCGATATCGCAGACCGCTGGGGCGCGCTGCTGATATTCGACGAATGCCAGCTCGCTCCCGCGCGGACCGGCAAGTTCTGGTCGTTCGAACATTACTGCGTCGTCCCCGATATCGTCACTTTCGGCAAGGGGATGACGGCGGGTTTCGCCAATTGTGGGACCATCACGACGCCGGAAATCGCCGAGAAGACGCGCGGCGCCCTGGGGTTGCCCTGGGCTGGTACCTATCCACAGGACCCGCTGCCCTGCGCCGTCGGGCTGAAGCAGCTCGAAATCGTGCTACGCGATGACCTGACCGGCCACGCCGAACGCGAGGGTGTCTTTATCGGCGAGCGGCTCGGGCAAATTCAGGCGCGCCACGACTGTATAGGGGATGTACGCGGCAAGGGGCTCTACCGCATGCTCGATATTGTCAAGGACCGCGCCAGCAAGGAACCCGACGCGCAGATGGCTGAACGCATCCGCTACCACGCGCTGGCCGAAGGGTTGCTGTTGATCGCGGTGAAGAACTACGTTCGCTTTTGTCCGCCGACGATCGTCACCCGCGCCGAACTCGACGACATCCTGGGCCGCCTCGAAGCCGCGATAACCCGCGCCGAGGAAGGCGGCCCCATCGCCACCGACATCGCTGCGTCAAGTTCTCTGGCGACCAACAGCGCCGAGCGGTAGCAGAAGACCCGCACTATCTTCAATCCGTTGAAACGACGAGAGCCGGCTAGGCAGGATTTGCAAATGCGCAAGTCGGGTGCCCCCTGCGGCTAGGTAGCTTATTCTCCGTGAACTCATCCATAAAGGCAGTTCCCTCAGAAATGTAAACTCGGTGCATTCTCGAAGAACCGGGTTTCCGCTTCATAAGCGGCGGCCACACGATACAACGTTGCCTCGGCAAACGGTCGGCCGATGAGTTGGAAGGACGCCGGCAAGCCGTTCTGCGCAAAGCCGGCTGGGGCGGCCAAGGACGGCAGGCCCAGATAGTTAATTGGGTGGGTGCAATGCACCATGCCGGCGACGACGGCTGGAA
>JAPKCG010000563.1 GCA_028823055.1 Sphingomonas bacterium | reverse complement strand
TACAGGCTCCACCTTCTCAGGAGTTGGAGCCTCCAGCAAACCCGGCGCGGTTCAGGGAGGCGGACCAACATCTATCATCTCGACGGGCTTATTAAGGCGGCTAAGCCGTTCGCCGACGAGAAGCTGGAGGAGATCAAGGAGAAGACCGAGATCGCCAAGGTCCGTCAGAACCGGCGTGGGGCTCCCAAGCTGCGCCTCGTCAAGGACGAGACCTGATGAACGCGCATATCCAAGAGGCACCGCCCAAGGTGGCGCCACGGCTGACCGGAGCGCCGAAGATCCGACAGCTCTACTGGTGCGACTTTCCGCAGGATGCGCAGCTTCCGGAGTTCTGGAAGCGGCGTCCCGTTATCATTCTGTCGTACAGGAACACGCTGCACGGTGCGGTGACGGTGGTGCCGTGCTCGACGCAGGCGCAGCCGGGCAACAAGTGGGCCTTCCCGCTGCAAACCACGATCGACGGGCGCGCCGCCTTCGCGATCTGCGACAAAATGTCGACGGTCGCGGTGAGCAGGCTGGTGCCCGACAAAGGCGGTATCGTGCGTGTGCCGGAGGCAGAGTTCGACGACATGCTGCGGTTGGTCCTGGCATGGCTGCCGGTGCCCGCTGCACCCGCAGCACCAGCGCAGGGGGCGGCACCTCCGGCCGCCCCCGCGGCGTAAGCGCCGCCCGGGTCAGTCGTATTTTAGTTGAATCTTTATCAGCAGGTTTCTACATAGGGAGCACTCGCGGCCTCCCCCTGGGGAGTGTCCGTTTCCCGAGAGGGAACTAAAAGGCCGAGGCCGCCCCAAAAGGGCGGCCTTTGGTTTATCTGCGGTCCACCCTCTGTGCCACGTAGCGGGTCCAGCGGTCAGAACGGAACGTCGCCGTCCAGATCCCACGACGATGCCGCAGGAAGCGCACCCTTGGGTAGCGGCAAATTGTTGACGACGAACAAGTTGAGAATGTCGTCGCGGTCCATGAACATGACCTGGGACCGCTTGCTGGCGTCGAGCTTGTTGCCGATCCAGTTGCGGGCCTGCTTGGTGATTTCGCCTCCGGCGACGATGAACGCATGATCGACCAGCACGCGGCGGCTTAGCTCTGGATCGAAAATCTCATGCCCCAGCATCATCGTGATCTGGTTGTGGATTTCGGCGACGTTGCTGGTGCTGACGCCCGAGGAATCGAGCTTTCCCTTCTTGGCCTGAATGCCGAAGTAGAGGACGTGGAGGGTCGGCAGGGTGTATTTCATCCATACGTCCTTGCCATATTCGAGCGCCTTGTCCTTGTGGCCAGCGGCTGTGATCCGGTGGAAGCCGAGTTGCCGGAACAGCGGCAGCAAGACGTCCTCGATCAGCTCGTCCTCCGAGCATTGCCCGAGAAAGGCGACGAGTTGGTCGCGCCGCTCCAACTCTGACGGCGTGAAGGGCCGATGCGGGTTCGCCATCTGCGCGACGGTGTTGGTCGCGATGTGCTTGATCTGCGCGGTGCCGTGATCGTCATAGAAGGCTTCCCAGGCCTCGCGGGCGAGCGTGATGTTCAGGGCCGCAAGCGCCAAGCTACGCTCGGCATCGTCGTCGACCACTTCGCCCCTGTCGAGCAATCGTCGAATTACCCGTACAAAGGCATCGGGCATGGCCGTGGCGGAGGCGTGCGGCATCGCAAGGATCTCCTCGATCCGCTCTGCCGCCCAGGTTGGCCGGGTTTCGCCGCGATGGACAAACTCGAGGTCGCAATCCTCGAAAAACTCGGTGATGTACTTGCTCGATCTTCGGTGAAAGTGCGGCACGTCGCCGACCACCATTTGACCCAGCTCACGTAGGTTGCGCGGCTTCCACTTCATGGCGCGAGCATAGCGAACGTTGCGAGCCCCGCGCACGTCAAAGTCTGCTGCCGTCAGCATTCTTTCACGAACGTCTTGATCCCCTGCGATGCGTTGGCCAGCTTGGGGCCAT
>JAPKCG010000562.1 GCA_028823055.1 Sphingomonas bacterium | reverse complement strand
CGAGACGACGGGCCAACTTGCAGACGCCAGCGCCGTCGCCCATCTGCGCGCCGAGGATGCTGCCGAACTGGCGGAGACCTTGCGCGCCCAGACCTTCAAAGTGTCACAGGTGACGGAGAAACCCTTCACCAACAAGCCGTATGCCCCCTTCATTACATCTACCATGCAGCAGGAGGCTGGCCGCAAGCTCCGCTTTACCGCGCAGCGAACCATGCGCCTCGCACAAAGCCTGTACGAGAACGGCTTCATTACCTATATGCGTACCGATTCGACGACCCTGTCGTCGCAAGCGCTCAACGCCGCGCGCACACAGGTGACCGAGCTCTACGGTAAGGAGTACCTGCCCGACGAACCACGCGTCTATCGCAGCCGCTCCAAGAACGCTCAGGAGGCACACGAAGCCATTCGCCCGGCAGGTGAGAGCTTCCGCACCCCAAAACAGGTCAGTGATCAGCTCGATGGAGACCAGCTTCGGCTCTACGAATTGATCTGGAAGCGGACCGTCGCTTCACAGATGAAGGATGCCAAGGGCATGCGCACGAATGTGCGCATCATTGCCCCTGCCGGTGCCCGCGGCAATGCCGTCTTTTCCACCTCAGGCAAGGTCATCACCTTCCCAGGATTTCTGCGCGCCTATGTCGAAGGCAGCGATGATCCCGCCGCCGCTCTCGATGACCAGGAAAAGGTCCTGCCAGCCGTCAAGCAGGATCAGCCAGTGTCAGCAGAGCGCATAGAATCGCAACAACACTTTACGCAGCCCAAGAGTCGTTATACCGAGGCCAGCCTGGTGCGTGAGTTGGAGGAACGTGGCATTGGTCGCCCATCGACATACGCCTCCATCATCCAGACCATCCAGGATCGCGGCTACGTGCGGTCCAAGGGCACGGCGCTGGTGCCCACCTTCACCGCCTTCGCCGTAGTCAACCTGCTGGAAAAGCACCTTCCGGACCTGGTCGACTTTGGCTTTACGGCTCGCATGGAGGATGGTCTCGATACCATCTCCCGAGGCGAGGCGGATCCGATTCCCTGGCTGCACGACTTCTACTTCGGTAAGAAGGGCGGCAGCGAGGCTGACCAGCTCTCTGAAGTGGGCTTGAAGGATCTGATCGGATCCAGTACGGACGAGATCGACCCACGGGCCATCTGTGCCATTCCGCTGGGACATACCAAAGACGGCGAGGAGGTCGTTTGTCGGGTCGGGCGTTATGGACCCTATGTGCAGATCGGCGACAATGATCTGCGTGCGAGCACGCCGGATGACATCGCTCCCGACGAATTGACGGTGGAACGAGCCCTGGCCCTGCTCGAAGAAGCGGCACAGGGAGACAAGGAAATGGGAATCGATCCGGAGACCGACAAGCCGATCTATATCAAGACCGGCCGTTTTGGTCCCTACGTTCAGCTTGGCGATCCAGAGCTGACCCCGAAGGGCAACGTCAAACAGGGCGGCAAGCCCAAGATGGCCAGTCTGTGGCCGGATATGTCCATCACAGAAATCACCATCGAGGAGGCTCTGATGCTGCTGAGCTTCCCTCGTGAACTGGGCCCACATCCGGTTTCCGGTGACGTGGTCACAGCTCAGGACGGTCGCTATGGACCGTATATAAAAATGGGTGCGGAGAGCCGTTCCCTAGCCGACCACAACAAGCTCGCCTCCGTCACAATGGAAGAGGCGGTGGAGCTGTTCAAACAGCCCAGCGGCCGGGGCCGGGGCCGGTCTAATTCTGTTCTCGCAGAACTTGGCAAACATCCGGAGTCCGAACTGCCGATTCAGGTCAAAAGTGGGCGCTTTGGGCCATACGTGACCGATGGCGAAGTGAATGCCACGATTCCGAAAGATAAAGAGCCTGAGGACGTGACCCTGGAACAGGCGATTGAACTGATCGGTGCTCGCGAGCAGAAGATGCGCGATGAAGGCAAAGACCCGCGCGCCAAGAAGCCA
>JAPKCG010000561.1 GCA_028823055.1 Sphingomonas bacterium | reverse complement strand
ACCTTCTCGATTCCCCCACCGAGCCACCGCACCACCAGCTGCATGACGCCGAGATAATAGAGGATCGAGACGAGGCTCGCGAAAAAGATGATGACCGGCAGCGCCGCGATCGCAAAGCTGTTGCCGCCGATTTCGGGGGTGGCGAGCGGGCCGAACAGGAAATCGACCCCCGCCTTCGCATAGCCCAGCAAATTGGCGACTCCGCCCGACAGGAAGGCGAGCACCGATTTGCCTGCGGGAACGTAGAGCACCAACACCGCGATCCCGACCTGCAACGCGAAGGCCGCGCCGACGACGCGCAGGCGGATCGCGCGGCGGTTGGTCGACAGCAGCAGCGCCAGCGCGAGGATGACGGCGATTCCGGCGATACCGATCAGGATACGGTTCATAACTGGCTATATTTCCGCGTGGTAACTGACGCGGCCCCCCGGCTGCGCGGTGTCGCACCATACACGCGGGTGCGGCAGGGGCCAGCGCTAACATGGGGCGCGGGCGGATCGCATCGCTGCCGACCATCCGATATTTGACGCCGCCGCGAATCCGGCTAGCAATCGCCCGATGGCTTCTTCCCCCTCTGCGGCGGCGCCCGCGATCCCGCGTTCGCTCTTCGCCTTCGCGATTTTTTACGGCGGCATGGTCTGCATCGCAGGCGTGCTCGGCAACAAACAGGTGTCGCTGGGGCCGCTCGCGGTAGAGGCGGGGATCTTCGCCTTCCTGCTGCTCGTCGTCACGTCGAGCGCGGTCGCCGAGCTTCACGGTCAGCGTAGCGCGACCAGCCTGGTGCGCATCGGGTTCGTCCCCTTGATCGCCTCGATCATCCTGTCGGTCATCGTGCTCGCGGTCCCCGCCAGCCCGCAGATGGAGCCCGCGCGCCGCGACGCCTTCGCGCTGATGATGGGCGGCACGCCGCGCATCTGGTTCGGCGGGATCGTCGCTTACGGTATTTCGCAAACGCTCAACGTCACGATCTTTTCCTGGCTCAAGGGCCGCGAAGGCGCCGCGCTCCTCTGGTTCCGCGCCGGGCTCGCCAGCGTATTGAGCCAGATCGTCGATACGTTGCTGTTCGTGACGATCGCCTTTGCGGGCGTCTTCCCCATCGGCGAATTGCTGCTCGGCCAGATGCTCGCCAAGGTCGTCCTCTCCGCGATCCTCGTGCCCCCGCTCATCTACGTCTTCGTGGCGTTGGGCCGGAAACTTGACGCCGCCTGAGGCCATGATCGATCCGTAACGGATGCAGTTGTGGCGACCGCGCGCTCGATGCCGCCGATCCGGACCCGCTTGGAATTGATTTAGTCGGCATGGGCGCGTCCATCCCTTTCGAAACGAAGGGGAATTTGGATGCCTGCCAAAAAGATCATTTGTCTTGCCGCCTCTAAGAAACATGGCGGCTTTTGCTATGCGGGAAAGGACGAGGCCGGCCGCTGGGTCCGCCCCGTCAGCGATGAAGAGGGGCATGCGATCAGCGCTTATTGGCGTGTCGTCGGCAGAGGCGACCCCGCGGTGGTGGGCGACGTTTTGCGGATGAACGTCGGCGCATCGAAGCCGAGCGAGTGGCAGACCGAGAATGTCGCGCATGTCGAGGAACATTGGCGGCGGCTCGGCAAGGCATCCTATGACGACATCGTTGCATTGGTCGACAATCCCGATGCGCTGTGGCCCGGCGGGCGATCCACCAATCACGGCGTCGATGACGAGATGACCGAAGCTCAGGCCCAGCAGTTCGATCATTCGCTGTTGCTGATCAGGGTCGATGACCTCGTCGTGTCATGCACCGATGAAGGGTATGACGAGGCCAAATTGAAAACCCGGGCCTTCTTCTCCTTCAAGGGCCATCGCTATGGCTTCGTCGTGACAGACACCAATTTCCGCCCAGAGGCGGTACGCGATGATGAGATCGGCGAAGCGGTACTTTGCTGTTCGCTGGCGGAGGCTTATGAATGGGGC
>JAPKCG010000101.1 GCA_028823055.1 Sphingomonas bacterium | reverse complement strand
GTTCAGCGGACAGGATCGCCCCAGCCGAGGTGCCGTAAAGCGCGATCTGTCGATCGGGATGCTCCGCCAGAAGCGCCCGGTACACCGCCAGCGCGTCGTCGACCGCTGCGGGGAAGCGCTGCTCGGGCATCAGGCGATAGCGGACCGCGACGACCCGGTGGTGGGTCAGCGCCGCGATCGGTACGTTTTCGGTGATCGATCCCGAATCCACCATGAAGCCGCCGCCATGCAGGTTGAGCAGGATCGCATCGTCACCGACCGGACCCGTGGGGGTGAATATCCTGATCGGGACGCCGGCGATCGTCGCTTCGGCCATCGTTACCCTGTATCGGACGATCTGGCGGCGACCGATGTCCTGCTGAATCGCGTCGGCGCGATGGCGACGATCGGTCACGTCGGGACCTACCCGAGGACGCGCGGCATCGGCAGCCAGACCTGCCCTGGCTGCGGGCGACAGGGTGTCGGCCCACGGCGCGGAGGCCAATTGCAACGCCAGTGCCAACCACCAGATCATCGATGACTCCTGACGATATCTGCATAGAGATGGGCGCTCGGCTTCGGCGTCCGGCGGAAGCTGCGGCGGTCGACCGCGACGAGGCCGAATTGCTGGGTATAGCCGCGTCGCCATTCGAAATTGTCGAGCAGCGACCAGTGGAGATAGCCGATGACCGGTATGTTTTTTGCCCGCGCTGCATCGAGCGAGGCGAGGGCGGCGGAGATATAGCGCGCACGCTGGCGATCGTTGGCGGTGGCGATGCCGTTTTCGGTGACGAAGACCGGTCGATCGGTGGCCGCATGTGCGTGAGACACCGTGTTGCCGAGCGCGGCAGGATAGAACTCATCGCCCGACTGGGTCCGTTCCGCCATCGTTGATGGCGATAGAACGCGGGTCGCGTCAAACTGTAGTCGGCCATAGGTCTGCACGCCGACGAAATCGTCATCGCGCGCCACCGCGAAGAACGGATCCTCCGCATAGTGGCGATAGGCGGCAATGCCCCTCGCATCACCCTGCGCGTCGGGGATAGCTAGGCTCATCCCGATCGCGGTTCTGGGTGCTACCGCTTTCCACGCCGCCCGCGCAGCGCGATGCCCGTCGAGCAAATGCGTGATATCCTCGCCCTGCGAATAGACCCAGACAGAGAATTGGTCCGACCCGCAGGCCTGCGCCGCCGCGCTCATCATCGTATCGAGCGACCGGCGCGCCAGATCGGCGATCGGCGTCGGTGTCCATCTGCCCATCAGCGGCAGGTTCGGTTCGTTGAACGTCACGACATGCCCGACCGTGTCGCCCATGTGCCGCGCCACCCGGTCCGCGAAGCGCGCGAACAGGCCGGGCGCCGCTGGGTTGTTCCATCCCCCCGCCGCGGCGAACCAGCGTGGCGAGGTGAAATGACTCAGCGTGACGACGGGCGCGATGCCCTGCGCCCGGCACGCAGCGGCCATCGCGGCATAGTGATCGAGCCACGCCGCGCTGAACTGCCCCTGCACGGGTTCGATCCGCGACCATTCGACCGAGAAGCGATAGGCGTTGAGCCCCAGCGATGCGACGATCGCCATATCGTCGCGCCAGCGGTGGAGGCTGTCGCAGGCATCGCCGGAGGGGGCGACGAACGACGTTTCGGGCAGTTGTTCGAGCAGCCAGATATCGGCGTTGACGTTGTTCCCCTCGACCTGATGCCCCGCCGTCGCCACGCCCCAAAGGAACGGCGCGTTCACCGCGTCCCGCCAGCCCGCGCGATACCGCCAAGCACCTGCGCACTAGGCTTCACCGTCCGCGCGAACGTCGTGCGATCGACAGCGACCAGCCCGTATTTCGGCCCATAACCCGACAGCCATTCGAAATTGTCCAGCAGCGACCAATGGACATAGCCGAGCACGGGCACACCATCGCGCGCCGCCGCCTCGACCGACGCGATCGCGGCAGGAATGAAGCGTTGCCGCACCGTGTCGTCGGCGGCATCGATGCCGTTTTCAGTGATCATGATCGGCTTGCCCGTCGCCTTATGCGCATAGCGGACGACATTGCCGATCGCGGCGGGATACCATTCCTTGCCATCGGGCAGGCGCGTGGCATCGGCGGGGGCCGCAACGTCGCGGTCGCGCCCGACATAGGCGCGGCCATAGGTCTGGACGCCGACGAAATCATCCTTGTCCATGACCGCGAAGAACGGGCCGTAAATCTCCGCCTGCTTGCGCGCGATGCCGCTGTCGGTGCCGACCGCGACATTGTCGGGGATGGCGAGGCTCATCCCGATCGGCAGGTCGCCGCGCACCGCACGGATCGCGGCGCGTGCGGCGACATGCGCGGCGGTGACGCCGGGAATCATGGGTGCAGGGTCGCCCGCATTGAGCAGCGAGAATGAGTGCGATCCGCTCGCCTTGGCAGCGGCAGCGAGACAAGCGGCCATCTTCGCCTGGAAAGCCGGTGGGGGCGGGGAGATCGCCCATTTGCCGCCGAGTGCGAGATTGGGCTCGTTGAACGTCAGCGCATGGCTAATCCCCGCTGCCATCGCGCGCGCCACCTTGTCGCAATACCGTGCGAACAGCGCGGGCGCGTCAGGCTGTGTCCACCCGCCCGATGCCGCGAACCAGCGCGGCGTCGTGAAATGGTTGAAGGTGACGACAGGGGCGAGACCGTGATCGCGGCAATGATCGACGATCCGCCTATAATGGTCGAGATAGGCCTGGCTGAACTGTCCCTTCGCAGGTTCGACTCGCGACCATTCGACCGAAAAGCGATAGCAGTTGAGGCCCAGCGCCTTGACGATGGCAACGTCCTCCCGCCAGCGATGCAGGCTGTCGCACGCATCGCCCGAAGGCTCGGCGAACACGGTCGGCGTGACCTGTTCGAGCAGCCACATATCGGCGGAGACGTTGTTGCCCTCGATTTGATGCCCGGCGGTCGCCGCGCCCCAAAGGAAATCTGGCTTGGGCATCGCGCGTGCAACCCGCGGTAGCGCCAGCGTTGCGGTGCTGCCCGCGATCAGCCCCATCGCGCCACGTCGATCGATCGTCGTCATCTCAATACCGCCCTTCCGAAGGGCGCTGCCCCGTTTCAACCCAGCGATGCAGCGTCTGCCACATCACCGTCGCCTGGCGCGGTGTGAAGCCGCAATGCGCCCACCCCTTCAGCCCGGTACTGGGAATGTCCTTTTGCTGGGACGGTGCCCACAGCAGCTGGAAATTGTTCTGGTTGCCCGCCGCATTGACCCGGTCGCGAAGCGTCGTCGCCTGATCGGCGAAAACCAGTCCGTCATGCCGGTTGTGGACCGACAATAGCGGGATCGTGAAGCGACCCGTCGATTTATGCCATTGATCGGCGAAGGCGACGGCAGGGGCATCGGCGCTCGTGCGCGCGATGCTGCGGTTCAGTTTTTCGGCGAGTGCGGGTGTAGACAGCGGGCTGCCATAGCGTTTGTCGGCGTTCCCATACACGACCCCGCCGAAGCTCGTGCGCATGTCGTCCATCCCCACCATCGCGGTCATGATCGGGAACATGAAGCTCGCAGGATCGGGGTCGGCATGCGCGACGCTCGCGATCTGGGCGACCATCTTCGCCTCGTCGCCATCGGGGTTGGCGCGCGCGGCCTTGAACAGATCCGCGATCGGTGAACTCATCCGCTTGATCTGCATGAGCAGCCATATTGGCCGTGTTATACCGAGACCCGTCGGCGGAGTCGGCGACAGCGCGTTGCGTGCCGGATCATGATCCCCCGGCAGCGCATAGTCGGTGCCGCGCGTGTATACGTCATAGGCGGTGCGCAGGTCGACGAGATGGCCGATCTCGGTCTCCCAGTCACCTGTCACGCCGCATGCGGTCATCGCCCCGGAAAAGGCCTTTGGCTCCCGCTCGATCAGCGCCATGACGATGTTGCCGCCCATCGACGCGCCGCCGATGTAAAATCGCTTGGCCCCCAGTTTTTCGAACCAGCCACGCAATCGCATCGTATTGGCGACCCCGCTCTTCACCGCCATCGCGGGCTTGTCGAAACTGCTCTGCCCGACGGCGAAGCCATCGCGATACGCTGCGGTCAGGAATCCGCCAGAAGGGTCCTTGGCAACCGGATCGACGGGGACCGAGACGGGACTGCCGGGGATCGAATAGCCATTGGCGAACAAGGTGACCTGATCATTCCATGTGGCGGGAATGGCGATGCCGAACGCGCGCCCCGCCAGTTTGCCCGCGACGCTCATCCCGCCATCGGCACGCCCGTTGGCCTCGAGATCGGTTGCCCCCGCCGCGCGCATCCGGTCGACCAGCGCCTGTTGACCGGCAGTGATCGCACGTCGTTCCGGCCTGGACCCGCACCCGGCGAGGGACAGGCCAAGCGCGACAAGCGCGAGCGTGGCGGAGACACCGATCCGCATCAGAAGCGATACCGAACTTCAAGGCCATATTGAGCGGGCTCGCCATAGATCGAATTGCTGAAGCCCGAATTGTTGTAACCGGTATTCGCGGTCACCCGATATTCCTTGCCCAGGACATTGGTGCCATACGCCGCTAGGTCGAGCGGCGCGCCGCGCACCTCGTTCCATTCGAGCCGCAGATTGAGCAGGCCGTAAGACGCGATCGTATCGAACGGCTGCGGATCGGTCGCGACGCGCTGGCGCGACTGCCAGCTATAGGTCGCGCGCAGGCCCATCTCGCCTTCATCGGCGGGCATCGGCAGGCCGATCCTGCCGTCCAGGCTGAACTTGTGCTTCGCGACGAAGGCGAACGGCGTGTTGACGAGGTTGCGAGACGGCTGAGCCGCCGTCAGCGCCGAGGGGATCGCGGGGATCGGGATCGTCGTATAATCGGTATATTTCGCATCGTTGAACGAATAGGTCCCACCAAGCGTCAGCCATTTCGATGGCTGGATCAGCCCTTCGAATTCGACGCCCACGACGCGCGCTTTTTGCGCGTTGGCGAGAATGTCCGCCCCAGCGATCGCGGCGCGCTGGATCACCTGGATGTCATTGAACCAGGTATAGAAGGCCGCGATGTTGGTCCGGACCTTGACGCCGTTAAAGTCCCAATCGCGCTTGATGCCGATTTCCGCATCGGTGACCCGTTCGGGTCTCACCGCCGCCAGCGGATAGTCGTCACCCAGGAACAGCGTCACGATCGGATTGTTCGCGCCCGACTTATATCCACGCCGCGAGACGGCATAGAGCAAGGTCGACGGGTTCGCCTGCCAGTCGAGCCCGAGTTGCCAAGTCGGCCCATCGCTCTGGCCGCTGAACGACGGTGTGGTGCAATTGGGGAAATATCTGGTCGGAAATCCGCCCTTCGCAATCGCCTGAAACGCGTCGTAAACGCACAGGTTAGCGTTGAGGCCGATGACCTGCGCTGCCTGTGCTGGCGTGACCAGACCGAGCGCGGCAAGCTGGTTGAACACCTGATAGCTGCCACCATCCTGATAGCTGGTGATCGTCCCGCCATAGCTGTCCCATGTCCAGCGGAAGCCCGCAGTGGCAGTCAGGCTGGGCATGATCTTATATTGTGCCTGGGCGTAGAGCGCTTTGCTTCGCCCGCGGACCGACGCGTCAGGTTGAACATTGAGCGCGGGGAGCAGCGGACCGTTCACGCCGAGCAGGTTTTGGACGAATCCCGGCAGGATGATCGGTCCGCCGCCCAGAATGCCGCCCGCCTGGAGCGGGTTGCGCGTCAGGAAGGTCAGCGGCTGGGGGCTCTTCTGATCGAGATAGAAGCCGCCGCCCTGCAAACTGAACCTTCCATTGTCATAGCGTGCCTGAAGCTCTTCGGTGACGGTGCGCAGGTTGTTGTTATAGCCGCCGGGAAAGGCGCCGAGCAGGTCGGCGATCGGCAGTACCGTCGAATCGCGATCCGTCGCGGCTGTCGACCGGGTGCGCGCATAGCTGACGATATTCTTGATCGTCAGCGTTTCGGTCGGTCGCCATTGCGTGTTGTTGAGGATTAACAGGCTCTTCGATTTTTCGAACGTCGGCGTGCCCAGTGACGTGATGCGCACGCTCCGCGCCTGTTGCTGTGCCAGATATGGCTGAAGCAAGGAAGCATAGGGGCTGCCCGGACGCACCGCGAGCAGGATGCTGCCGCCGCCATGTTCGTCGACATCGATGTAATTGACGGCGGTGTAATTGCTAATCGTCGCGGTCGGGTTGAACTGGATGCCGAGGCGTAGCGAGAAATTGTTGCGGTTGAGGTAATCGCGCCCGGTGATCGCATCTTTTACATAGCCCTCACGCTTGTCGAACTGACCCGCAAGACGCACCGCAAGGACATCGTCGAGGAGCGGGATGTTGAGCGCCGCCTGTCCGCTTTTGCGTTGCAGATTGCCTAGCGTGCCCTGAACAAAGCCTTCGACGACATTCATCTTGGGCTTTGCCGGTTCAAGCAGCACCGCGCCGCCCGTCGTGTTGCGGCCGAACAACGTGCCTTGCGGCCCTTTCAACACCTGTAGCGAGGCAAGGTCGTAAAAATTGCCGGGGCCGCTGGCCGAGGTCGGCACCTCGGCGAAATAGCCGACGACTCCTGGGCCGCTGCCGGTGCCCGCGCCGCCATTGCCGCCCAGACCGCGGATCGCATAGGTTTCCTGATTGCGATTCACATCGCCCAGCACCGTCAGCGACGGCGTGAAGTTTTGGAGGTCGGCCGCGGTGTTGATCCCCTTTTCGCGAATCGTGTTCTGCGTGAACGCGGTCAGCGACAGCGGCACCGTCTGCGCGCGCTCTTCGGTGCGACGCGCGGTGACGACGATATCCTGTATTTCTGACGCCTGACCGGGCGCTGCGACGTCGGCGGGAGCATCCTGCGCCTGAGGAGAATAGACCGGGGCGTTCGACACCGATGCGGTCATCGTATGGGCGGGCGCACGGGTGACCGCGACCGCGCCGCTGGCATCGCGATGCATCGTCAGACCCGACCTGCCCAGGATCGCGCTCAGGGCATCGAAGGTTGCGAACCGCCCGGATGCCCCCGCAGTGCGAAGGCCGTCGATATCCTCGACGCGGTAAACGATCTGCTGGTTCGACTGACGCGCCCAGGCATCGAGCGCCGCACGCATGCTGCCAGCGGGAATGGTGTAGGTGTGGACCGATGCGGTCGGCGGCTTTGGCTGCGCCGCGATCGGTGTGCCGGCGATGGCTGCGATACTCGCGCCGATCAGCCACAGATATGATGTCTTCATGCGATCCTCCCCCTCAATTTATGGCGGCGACCATTTGCTTTCAGTCGCTCGCTATCTGGTCAGACGATCCAGCGTCTAAAACCCGTAACGCGGATCACGATGATATGATGATCGTGTCGCCCTCGGTCCGGACTTCGAGCCCGAAGGCCGTGTGCAGCAACCGCGCAAACGCCGCGCTATTGGTCGCCTCGAACGATCCCCCGATGCGGATGCGTGCGGCACGGTCGTCGTTGATCCGGATTTGCTGGCGATTGTACCGGTTGAATTCGGCGACCGCGTCGCCCAGCATCGTCTGGTCGAACGTCAGCCTGCCGCGCCGCCACGACAACGTGTCCTCGACGACCTGTGGCGATCGGTCGACCACCAGCAGTGATGCGCCGTGGGCGACCGCGACCTTGCCCGCAGTCACGATCGCGGCAGCGCCCGCCGTCGATCCGGCATCTTCGACGCGCACCCGCCCCTCGACCACCACCACCCGCACCGTCGCACCATCGCGCCGAACCGAAAAGCGCGTGCCAAGCACGGTTATCCGACGATCACCGGCGTGGATGACGAACGGATGCTGTGCATCATGCGCGATGTCGAAAAACGCTTCCCCGCGGTCGAGTCGGACATCGCGACTGGTACGGTCGACCTCGGCGACGAGCGCGCTATCGGTGTTGATCTTGATCCGGCTGCCATCGGCCAGCGTCACGTCGCGCTGTCCCCCGACGGCGGTCGCGAACCGTACCGCCGTCGGGTCACCCGCACGGTTGCGGCCGATCCCGAGCATTACGGTGAGCGCCAGCGCACATATCAGACACGCCGCCATCGCCATCGCGGCGTAGCGCCAACGGGTGCGACGCGCCGTCGCGTTTACCGTCGCCGTGTTCTGCTTCAGCGCAACCAGCCGGTCCGCCGCGCGCCATCCATGGTCCAGCCGCCAGAACGCGGCCTTGTGCGCATGGTCGAGCTCAAGCCAACCGCGCAACTCGGCATCGTCGTCGCTCGTCCAATCGGGCTGGTCGCGCTGAACGATCCAGGCGGCGGCGCGCTGTTCGACGTCGCGGGCGCTCATGACCCGGTTTCCTTGTCGCGCTGCCGCGCGGCAGTGCGGACGATCCGCGCCTCGCCGCCCAGCATATAACTGGCGATCGCGCGCAGCCCCAGCGTCAACTGGCGTTCGACCGTGTGGCGCCCGACGCCGAGGCGCGCGGCGGTTTCGCGGATATCGAGACCCTCGACCTTGCGCAGTCGCACGACTTCGCGACACCGCGCGGGCAACAGGTCGAGCCCCGCCATCGCGCGGCGCAGTTCGTCCCGCGCAGTCAAACCGCGCTCGGTCGCGTCCCAGTCGCCGTCGAACGCGATATCGATATCTGCGACCTGTTCGAACGAGACGATCTTGGCACGCCGCGCCCGGTCGATCAGCGTATTGCGCGCCACCGTGAACAGAAACGCACGAGCGGAGCGTGGGAGATCGGCGGCGGCACCCGCCAGCATGCGCGCATAGGTTTCCTGGCGCAGGTCGGCGACCTCGTCGCGATCCCGGCAATGCCGTGCGATGAATCGTTCGAGGTCGCGCTCCAGCGGCAGCACCTCGTCAACGAACCATCGTCGCAGGATTTCGTCATCGCCCATCATCCTACCAGACGAACGGCGACGCTTTAGCCGTAACATCTGGAAATCCGAAAAGGGCGACGCGGCACCATCAATCGTCCAGCGCCTGATAGACGACCGGCCTGGTGACTTCCTGCAACGGCGGGCCGGATCCGGCCAGCTGCTGGATCATTCCGACGAAGACGATATCCGGGACCGGATCGATCCAGAACCACGGGCCCGCCGCGCCGTCCCAGGAATAGGTGCCTTTGCCGACCACCTGCCCGGCAAGCGCAGGATCGGAATAGGTGCCGCCGTTCCAGGCGAAGCCGGTGCCAGAAGTAAAGGCGAAAGCGCCGATGCCGAACCCCTTGCCCGCCAGATCGGCGGGGAGATGGTTTGCCATCATCAGCCGCGCGGACCGCGTGTCGTAGGGCGGGTCGATGTAGATGCACTTCAATGCGCCCTTGTAATGAGGCAGCAGCGCGTTGAGGTTGTCTCCCTTGATTGGCATATTGGCCGCATCGCGGTCGCCGCCGTCCAGCGCGAGCACCGCTTCCAGCAATCGATACGGCACCGTCGCCGCCGCGCGCACATCATCCCCGCGCGTCATCCGATCCAATATCGCCACC
>JAPKCG010000560.1 GCA_028823055.1 Sphingomonas bacterium | reverse complement strand
GCAGCAGCGTCGCGGATTTGATCCCCGCCTGCTCGCCCGAATGCTGGTCGATCAATTCGACCTTCATCCCCCGGCGTTCGGCCCAGCGGGTATACATGCGGCTGAGCATCCCGGCCCAGTCCTGGCTCTCGGTTCCGCCCGCGCCCGCATTCACCTCGATATAGGTGTCGTTCCCATCCGCCTCGCCAGCGAGCAGCGCCTGCACCTTGTCATGGTTCGACCGTTTGGCGAGCGCAACGAGCGCATCGACGCCTTCGGTTTCCATGTCGGTATCGCCCTCGGCCTCCGCCATCTCGATCAGTTCGACGGTGTCGTTCATTTCGGACTGGATCGCGCGCGTCGCGGTGATCGCCTCGTCGAGGCGCCGACGCTCCCGCATCACCTCCTGCGCCGCCTTGGGATCGTTCCACAGGTCCTGATCCTCGACCCGCGCGTTCAGTTCGTCGAGACGGCGGAGCGCGCGGTCCCAGTCGAGGAAGCGACGCAACAGCGCCAGCGCCTCGTTGATGGTGTCGACATGGGCCTGCGCCTCGGCGCGCATCAAAACTCTCCGGAAAATTGGTGTCGGCGGGACATGCGCCGCCATATAGGTATGCGGATTAGTAGATTCCGCCTTCTTTCTGCAAGAAATCGCTGTCGCGCGGTTTTGGCGCTTGCGTCGACGGTGCGGCCCTGGGCTTGGCGAGGGTCGCGCCTTCGCTCGATCGCGCCGCGCGGCGCGGCTCGCTTTCGGGCTTGAACGCTTCCCAGATCACCGCCGCCTTGGCCTCGCCGGTCGGCCACCCGCCAAAGACGGGATTGCCGCTCGACCGGTCGATCCGCACCATGCGGATACCCGCTGGCGCGCGGAACGGTTCCTTGGGCAGGCCCTCATAGGCCTTGAGCGCGAATTGTTTGAAAATCGGCGCGCTGATCCGGCCGCCCTGTGCGTACCCGCCCAGGTTGGAGGGGCTGTCATACCCCAGATATAGCCCGCCGATGAATTGCGGCGTCCCGCCGATGAACCAGACGTCGGTCGGTCCGTTGGTTGTCCCGGTCTTGCCCATCATCGGGCGATCAAGGTCGTTAAGCACGACCGCGGTGCCGCGCTGGACGACGCCTTCGGTGATGTGAACCATCTGGAACGCGGTCATCGCATCGATCACCTGCCGCGTGCGATCGCCGGGACGCGGCATCGGCTTGCCATCCCAGTCGGGCGCGTTGCAGCCTTCGCAGGCACGCCAGTTTTCGGGCCAGATCACCTTGCCGTGACGATCCTGGACATAATCGATCACACTCGGCTCATGCGCGCGGCCATGGTTGATCAGCGTCGAATAGGCGTTGACCATCCGTTCGACCGTCGTCTCGCCCGCGCCCAGCGCAAAGGACAGATAGGGCGCGTAGGTGCCGACGCCCATCCGTTTCATGACATCGACTACCTTGGGCATGCCCGTCTGCGCGGCGGCGCGGACGGTCATCAGGTTGCGCGACTGTTCGATGCCCCAGCGCATCGTATGCGCACCCGAACCCCGACCGCCACCGAAATTGACGAAACATTTCTGGCCCAGCCGCGCACCCTGATAGACGCAATAGGGCGCGTCCTGGATCTTCGTCGCGGGCGTCATGCCGTTTTCCAGTGCGGCGGAATACACGATCGGCTTGATCGTCGACCCCGGCTGACGCTCCGCCTGCGTCGCGCGGTTGAACGACTGGATGCGCGCATCGAATCCGCCCTGCATCGCGAGAATGCGGCCCGTTGCTGGTTCCTGCACCAGGAAACCGCCCGAAATCTTGGGGATCGCGCGCAACGCGAACGTCGACCCGCCGCTCGGCGCGACCGCGATGATGTCGCCCGCCTTGATCGCCTTATAGGCACTGCCGCCCTTGCCGCGAACGGGCATCGTCGCGAGGCTGTTCGGCAGGTCGCCCGTCGACCCGTCCGCGAAGCCGATCGAGAACCCGTTGCCCG
>JAPKCG010000100.1 GCA_028823055.1 Sphingomonas bacterium | reverse complement strand
ACCGCGCGTGCCCTTCCATAGATTTTCGCCCTCGTCGCCAACCAGCTGCGGGCGCCTGGCATGTTCGAATCGTCCCGTCCGCGCCATCTCTTCGGCATAGGCGCGCGCATCATTGACGAGATTGGCGTCCCAGATCAGCGGCGGGGCACCGACGGCGGCACGGGCGGCATTCTGCCCGTCCATCGTCGCGGTGCGTAATAGCGCCGCGCCGCGCGGGGCAGGCGTGTCGCTGATCCGGCGTTCGACGATCCGTTCGGGTTGCGGCGCGCACGCGGCGGTCAGCATCAGGGCGGCGAAGAGCGAAAGGTGGCGCTTTGTCATGACCCGCGTCATATCGGCGCGATCATGAACCCCGACAAGACGAACCCCGATCGCGATCCGCTAGCCCTATACGTCCACTGGCCGTTTTGCGTGTCGAAATGCCCTTATTGCGACTTTAACAGTCATGTTCGCGCGTCGGTCGATCAAGATGCGTGGCGTGACGCGCTGCTTGCCGATCTGGCGTATGAAGCGCGTGCGTTGCCGGGGCGACGACTGTCGTCGATCTTCTTTGGTGGGGGCACGCCATCGCTGATGCCGCCATCGACGGTCGCGGCGCTACTGGATGCGGCGCATCGTGCCTGGGGCTTTACCGACGACGTCGAAATCACGCTTGAAGCCAATCCGTCATCGGTCGAGGCAGCGCGCTTCGCCGATCTCGCCGCCGCCGGGGTGAACCGCGTGTCGCTCGGGCTACAGGCACTCGACGACGATGCACTGCAATTTCTCGGCCGCGCGCATGATGTCGCCGAAGGACTCGCCGCGCTCGACATCGCGCAGGCGGTTTTCCCGCGCGTCAGTTTCGATCTCATCTATGCGCGCCCTAACCAGTCGCTGTCCGACTGGGCGGCCGAACTGGCTCGCGCCCTGGCGCTCGGGACCGAACATCTGTCGCTCTATCAATTGACGATCGAGGCGGGCACGCGCTTTGCGACCGAGGCGGCGCAGGGGCGGTTGCTGGTGCCCGATGGCGATAGCGGCGCCGATCTGTTCGAAACGACACGCGCGATTACTGCAGCAGCGGGAATGCCCGCTTACGAGACCTCGAACCACGCGCGCGCCGGTGCGGAGAGCCGCCATAACCTCACCTATTGGCGCTACCGCGATTATGCGGGCATCGGGCCGGGCGCGCATGGCCGGCGTCAAGGTCTGGCGACGATGCGGCACAAGAAGCCCGAAAACTGGATGGCCGCGATCAACCGCAATGGTCACGGCCTTCAGATCGAGGACCCGCTTACCCCGCATGACCGCGCGACCGAGGCGCTGCTGATGGGTCTGCGACTTGCGGAAGGGGTCGATCTTGCGCGGATCGCGACGCTCGCGGGCGGGACCGCGCCGATCGACGTCGCGGCGGCGCGACAGATCGCGGCACAGGGCATGTTGACGCTGACCGACACGCGGCTGACGGTAACCGAGGCGGGCGCCATCCTGCTCGACGCGATCCTGCCGCGAATTGTACTCGATCCCGTTACCGTTTGAAATCGGTCGGGGCGGCGGACACCAGCACGGTCGACCCCCCGCGAATTTCCTGTACCTCAAGCGCGCGCTCGGCGACGCCGTCGCTGCCAAACCGGAAAGCACCGTCGATTCCGGCAAAGCCGTCGGGATCGCGCAGCCGCTTTTCCGGGAACGCCCGGCCTACCGGCCAGTCGCGGCCGATCCTGACCGTCAGGAGCACCGCGTCATAGCCGAGGCTGGCGAGCCGATAGGGCGCGGTGCCGAAACGCGCCCGATATTTGACCGCGAATTGGCGATAGAGCGTGTCGGGCACGCTCGCGAACCACGCGCCGTCGAGCGCCGCGCGCGACCCGATGCCGCTTTCGGAATTCCACAATTCGGTGCCGAGCAGGTGAACACCCGGGCTGGCGCGTTTGACCGAGGGCGCGATTGCCGCAGCACTCGCGCCGCCATCGGCGATCAGCACCGCACCATAAGGCGCCTTTTCGTTGAGCCGCGCGACCGTCGAGGTGATCGCCCCGGCCCCGCGAGGATAGGCCTGCAGCGACAGCACCTGGCCACCAGAATCCTCTACCGCCCGCAGAAAGGCGGTCGAGGATCGCTGGCCGTAAAGGCCATTGGGCACGAGCCCCGCAAAATTCCTGACGCCGCGCGACGCCGCGAAGGAGACGACGCGATCGATCGATTGTGTCGGGGCATAGCCGAGCAGATAGACGCCATCGCCCGCGACGCCGACATCGTTCGAAAAGCTGATGACCGGCACGCCCGCCGCTTTGGCGATCGGCGCGACCGCGCGCACGTCATCGGATAGCAAGGGACCGAGGATCAACTGCGCGCCCTCCGCAATCGCGCGCCGCGCCGCAGCCTCGGCGCCGGTCGCGGTATCGTAATTGGTGATCCGCACCTGTTCGGTCCGCGTGTCGAGCACCGCCTGCATCGTCGCATTGGCGATCGATTTGCCGATCCCCGCATTCGATCCTGACAAGGGGACGAGCAGCGCGACGCGGTTACGCTCGGTATCGCGCGGAATACCGCGATCGAAACTGCCGTCCCCGACACTTGGCGTGGGTGTTGCGGCGGGATTATTGATGGCAGGGGCAGGTCCGCGCGGCACGATCGTCGAACACGCGCCGAGCGCCATAGCCGCGGCCAACCCCACCCATCGGAAACCCATCCATCGGGATGCCACCCTCGGTGCTTGCGCGGCCCCTTGTTGCCGAACCGTCATCGCCTCTGCCATGGTACGCCCCTTGTGAACTCAGATACTCTTCAGCCCGGACTCTATATCGTCGCCACGCCGATCGGCAATCTCGGTGATCTGTCGCCGCGTGCGGCGGACATTCTGGCGCGCGCCGATGTGATCGCGGTCGAGGACAGCCGCGTGACCGCGGGACTGCTCCGCCACATCGGCACGAAACGACCGATGGTCCCCTATCATGATCACAATGCCGAGGGCGTTCGGCCCGGCTTGGTCGCACGCATGGCGACCGAGGCGGTGGCGCTCGTGTCCGATGCGGGGACCCCGTTGATCTCCGACCCCGGCTACAAACTCGTCCGCGATGCGCGTGCGGCTGGGCATCTGGTCGTGACGATTCCGGGGCCGTGTGCTGCGGTCGCAGCGCTGACGCTCGCGGGATTGCCGACTGACCGGTTCTTTTTTCTCGGCTTTCTGCCGCCCAAGGAAAAGGCGCGCGCCGATTCGATTCGGGATGTTGCGGGGGTTCGCGCGACCCTCGTCCTCTACGAATCGGGGCCGCGCCTTGCCGCGTGCCTGACGACGCTCGCGGCCGAACTGGGAGATCGCGACGCGGCGGTGACGCGAGAGATCACGAAACGTTTCGAGGAGGCGGTGACCGGCACGCTTTCCGTGCTTGCGACCCGTTATGCCGATGCCCCGCCCAGGGGGGAGATCGTCATTGTCGTCGCACCCCCCGGTGAAGCCGCTCCCGCAAGTGCGGCGGATGCCGACGCGGCACTCTTAGAAGCGCTGGCCCGCCTGCCCGCCTCGAAGGCCGCAGGCGAAGTCGCCAAGGCCCTGGGACTCGACCGCCGGACGCTTTACGCGCGCGCGCTTGAGATGAAGGGGTGAGAAACCGCCGCACTGCCGAGGCCGCTGGACGACGCGGCGAACGGATTGCGGGATGGTGGCTGCGGCTCAAGGGCTGGCGTATCCTCGACCGGCGGGTGCGGACGCCAGCGGGCGAAGTCGACATCGTCGCACGGCGCGGCACTGTCGTCGCCTTCGTCGAGGTAAAGGCACGTGCCACCGCCGCCGCGCTCGACCATGCGATCGACGAGCGCCGCTTGTCCCGGGTTGCGGCGGCGGCGGAATATCTCATGCCGCGCTATGCCGGGCCGGGTGACGACATCCGTATCGACGTGATCCTGATCGCGCCGGGAACGCGCCCCCGCACGATCGAGAATGCATGGCAGCCGTGACACGTGACATCCCACCGCCGCATCCCTACCTCGCGGCACGTAGATACCGAGGAACGATTTCATGTCGCTGACCGTCGCCGTCCAGATGGACCCGCTCGAAACCATCAACATCGCGGGCGATTCGAGCTTCGCGCTGATGTTGTCGGCGCAGGAACGCGGCCATCGCGTCTTCCATTACGCGCCAGAGGACCTGAACTATCGCGACGGCAGCGTCTGGACACAGGCCCGCCCGGTCACGGTCCGG
The DNA here is from genome assembly GCA_028823055.1 of Sphingomonas bacterium. Taxonomy (GTDB): domain Bacteria; phylum Pseudomonadota; class Alphaproteobacteria; order Sphingomonadales; family Sphingomonadaceae; genus Sphingomonas. The sequence continues at coordinate 5,262 of JAPKCG010000100.1, read as the reverse complement.
CGCGTTGCCGGCGACCATTTTACTGCTGGCGATCCCGTCCGGCTCGATCTTGGCGCGCAGGCCGACGTCGTTCTGATGCGACAGGATCCGCCCTTCGACCTCGGTTACATTACCGCGACGCACCTGCTCGAACGGATTGCGCACCGAACGCTCGTCGTCAACGATCCGGCCAGCGTCCGCAACGCGCCCGAAAAGGTCTTCGTTCTCGACTATCCGCAATTCATGCCACCGACGCTCGTCACGCGCAGCCTCGACGAGACCCGCGCCTTCCTCGCCGAACATGGCGCGATCGTCATCAAGCCGCTCCACGGCAATGGTGGCAAGGCGATCTTCAAGGTCGATGCGGACGGCGCAAACCTGTCGGCGCTGATCGAGGTGTTCAACATGACCTGGCGCGAACCGCATATGGTTCAGGCCTTCCTCCCCGACGTCGCCAAGGGGGACAAGCGTATCGTTCTGATCGACGGCGCGGTTGCCGGTGCGATCAACCGCCTGCCCGGCGAAGGCGAAATCAGGAGTAATCTCGCGGTCGGCGGGTCGGCGGAAAAGAGCGAGCTGACGGCCCGCGAACGCGAGATTTGCGACGTGCTTGGCCCCGAACTCAGGCGGCGCGGACTGATATTCGTCGGAATCGACGTCATCGGCGGCGAATGGCTGACCGAAATCAACGTCACCAGTCCGACGGGGATCGTCGCGATCGGCAAGTTCGATGGCACCGATCTGTCGGGGATGATCTGGGACGCGATCGAGCGTCGGGTCGCCGAACGGGGCTAAACTCGTCTCAGGCGCGCGGATGGGCGTTTCGGTAAACGTCCATCAGATGCGCGGCATCGACCGCAGTATATATTTGCGTCGAACTGAGGCTGGCGTGGCCCAATAACTCCTGCAACGCGCGCAAATCGGCGCCGCGGCCGAGCAGATGCGTCGCAAAGCTATGCCGCAACGCATGCGGCGTCGTCCGCGTCGACAGGCCCAGGCGTCCCCGCGCAGCACGCACCGCCACCCGCACGACGCCGGGCGATAGCGGCCCGCCCTTCGCCCCGCGAAACAGCAGGTCGTTGCGCGTGAGCGGCCACGGATTGGCCACGGCATAGGCCTCGATCGCGGCGCGCACGTCGGGCAGCAAAGGAACGATCCGCGTCTTGTCGCGCTTTCCCGTCACCCGCATGGTCTCACCAAGCGGCAGGACCGACATGGTCAACGACAGCGCCTCCCCGATCCGCAGCCCTGCACCGTAAAGCAGCATCAACACCGCCCAATCACGCGCCCCGATCCACGGCTCGCGCGCATCGTCGGCCACCTCTTCGGCCAGCGCGACCGCCTCGTCGGGAGAGACGGGCCGGGGCACCCCCTTCTTCACGCGCGGCCCTTTCATCCGCGGCATCGTGCCGTCGGGCGCAGCCCAGTGAAGAAACCCCCGGATCGCGGACAGTTCACGTGCCGCCGAACTGTTCCCCAGCCCCTCGCCGCGCCGCATCGCCAGATACGACCGCAGGTCCGCCGCCCCGATGAGCCCGAGCGCGGGACGGTCGACCGCGTCGCCCCAATGGCTCTGCAAAAACACCAACAGCCGCGCCGCGACCGCGCGATACGCGCGGACCGTATGCGCCGACCGACGCCGGTCCCGCGTCAGATGATCGGCATAATCACGGGCGAGTGGATGGATCATCCAGGCGACGATAGACGCTGCAACGACGTGGGTCAGCCCCCGCATCGGCCCGTTATCAGGCCCGACGTCGAAGAAAAATTAAGACGGGCCGGATAGTGCGTTTGTCATGCCCTCGTCCCCGACCCATCATGCCGACACTGTGGGCATATGCCCCGATGCGCACGACATGTTCGGGCTGGTCAATGCCGGCGCGGAACCCGAATTCGATTCGATCGTCGCGCTGGCGGCGAGCATGGTCGACATGCCCCATGCCTATGTTTCGTTCCGGGATCGCGCGGGCCACTGGCTGAAGGCGTCGCATCGATTCGGGCCGTGCGACCTTTCCGGTGATGACGTGCTGCGCGACATCGTCTGCGCGTCGAACGAACCATTATTCGTCAAGGATGTGGCCGCGGACGCGCGCTTCTGCGGTAAGACGCCGACGATCTCGGGCATGTCAGTCCGCGCCTATGCGGCGATTCCGATCAGGGCCGCGGGCGCAGCGGGCGCTCCGGAGGCGATCGGTACGTTGTCCGTATTCGACACCGCACCAGCATCGTTCAGCGCGCACACGGAGCGGGCGCTGAACCACTTGGGCTGCCTGGTCGAAACGATCGTGAAGGCGCGGGCGATGGCGCGGCACGCGACCGAAATCGGCGCATTGGCTCAAGAACAGGCTGGACGAATCGCCCGACAGGAGATGGTTTTCCGCGAAGCCGAACGAATGGCGCTGATCGGGGCATGGCGGCTCGATTTAACCAGCAACAGCGTCAGTTGGTCCAACGGCATCTATCGGATTCATGACCTGTCGCCCGGCAAGATGCCGTCACTTGCGGAGGCGCTGGATTATTATCCGCCCGCCGCGCGCGCGATCGTCAGCGAACGGTTGACCGACACGATCGAGACGGGAACCCCTTTCGACTTCGAAACCGACTTTGTAACCGCGAACGGCGATCTTCGCCGCGTGCGCAGTCGTGGCGAGCGGGAAGATCATGACGGCCGCCCCATCGCGGTCTTCGGGGTGTTCCAGGATGTCACCGAACAGCATGCGATCACGATGCGTCTCAAACGATCCGCCGAAGTAGATGCGCTGACCGGAATCGCCAACCGCGCGGCCTTCAACGATGCCGCGACCAACGCGGTCGCGATCGCGCATGATCGCGATACGCCATTGATGCTGGTGTTGATCGATCTCGATTCCTTCAAGGACGTCAACGATACGTTCGGCCATCTGGCGGGCGATACCGTTCTCCGCGCGGTGGGCAGGACCTTGCAGGCACCCTGGCTCGAAGGAGCCTTTGTCGCACGGCTTGGGGGCGATGAATTCGCGGTCATCGTAACCGATCCTGCGATGATCGATGATCGGGCGACGTTCGCCGCACGGTTGGAGGATGATCTTGCAAGACCGGTCACGACGAAGACGACGACGATCGCGACCGGGGGCAGCGCCGGGACGGCATTGTTGGGCAAGGACGATACGCTGCACGATCTCATCCATATCGCGGACACCAATCTCTACGCCGCAAAACGACGTCGGATCGGCGAACGGCGACACGGGAATCGGCGCCATGTCGCCTGAAGCGGTTCACGACGGCGCCCATTCACCCCATATGCACCGGACATGTCCCGCGCCCGCGTCCTTGTCCTCAATTCGGCTCTAGGCCCCCTCGATTATCGCGTGCCGCCGTCGATGGCGGTGGAGCCTGGTTCGATCGTCATCGCGCCTCTCGGCCCGCGCCAGTTGATCGGCGTCGTGTGGGAAGCGGACCGGATGCGGTCGGATGCAGAGGTCGGCGACAATCGCTTGCGCAACCTGCTGGGCGTGGCGGATGCGCCGCCGCTGGGTGCTCCGCTCAGGCGTCTGATCGAATGGACCGCCGATTATTACCTGGCGCCGCCCGCCGCCGTCACGCGGATGGCGCTTGCCTCGACCAGCGCGCTGGAAGGCGCGCGCACCGCGATCGAATATCGCGCCACCGGCCACGTCCCCGGCCGGCTGACCGCGCAGCGTGATCAGGCGCTGAAGCGGATCGGGGACCGCCAGGGACTGGTCCGCGAACTGGCGAATATGGCGGATGTGTCGGACGGCGTCATTCGCGGGCTCGTCAAGGTCGGCGCGATCGAGGCGGTCGAGGTCGACATCGACAGCGCCTATCCGCTGCCAGACCCCGGCTTCGGCCCACCGGCGCTGTCCCCGGATCAGCAAGCGGTTGCCGACACGCTCGTCGCGGGCGTGAAGGCGCGGGAATTTCGGCCGACGTTGCTCGACGGCGTCACCGGATCGGGCAAGACCGAGGTCTATTTCGAAGCCGTCGCCGCCGCGATACGCGAGGGTCGCCAGACGATCGTCCTGCTGCCCGAAATCGCGCTCACCGAGCCTTTCCTCCGGCGTTTTCACGACCGGTTCGGGTGCGACCCGGTCGCGTGGCATTCGGGGCTTCGCTCCTCGCAACGCCGCCGCGCCTGGCGTGCGATCGCGAATGGAGAGGCACTGGTGACGGTCGGCGCGCGATCCGCCCTGTTCCTCCCCTATCGCAATCTCGGGCTGATCGTCGTCGACGAGGCGCATGAGTCGAGCTTTAAACAGGAAGAAGGGGTGCATTATCACGCGCGCGATGTCGCCGTGATGCGCGGCAAGTTCGAACGATGCCCGGTCATCCTCGCCAGCGCCACCCCCGCGATCGAGACGCGCCAGCAGGTTACGCTGGGACGATATGAGGAATTGCAGCTCCCCGCCCGCTTCGGCGCGGCAGAGATGCCGACGATCGAGGCGATCGACTTGATCGGCAACCCGCCCGAACGCGGGCGCTGGCTCGCGCCCAAACTGGTTGTAGGGATTGAAGAGACCCTGGCGCGCGGCGAGCAGGTGCTGCTGTTCCTCAACCGGCGCGGCTATGCGCCGCTGACGCTGTGCCGGACGTGCGGCCACCGGTTCCAATGCCCCACTTGCACCGCGTGGATGGTCGAACACCGGCTGACCCGCCGCCTCGCCTGCCACCATTGTGGCCATATCGAGCCCGTGCCCCGCGTCTGCCCCGAATGTCAGGGGGAGGACACGCTCGTCGCCTGCGGCCCCGGCGTCGAACGCATCGCCGACGAAGTGACTGCGCTGTTCCCCGAAGCGAAGACCGCGGTCGTCACTTCCGACACGATCTGGTCCCCCGCCAAGGCCGCCGAGTTCGTCGCGCGAATGGAGGCTGGCGATATCGACATCGTCGTCGGGACGCAGCTGGTGACGAAAGGCTATCACTTCCCCAATCTGACGCTGGTTGGCGTGGTCGATGCCGATCTCGGGCTCGAAGGCGGCGATCTGCGCGCGGCGGAACGCACCTTCCAGCAGATCCGCCAGGTATCGGGCCGCGCCGGTCGGGGCGAGAAACCGGGGCACGTCTATATCCAGACGCACAGCCCGAAGGCGGCGGTGATGCAGGCGCTGATCACGGGCGATGCCGATGCTTTCTATCAGGCTGAAACCGACGCCCGCCGCGACGCGGGTGCGCCCCCCGTCGGGCGCTATGCCGCGAGCGTCGTGGCGTCGGAGGACCAGGCCGCCGCGCACGCCATCGCACAATCGGGCGGGCGCACTGCACCGCATGGCGACGGCAGGGCGGTAT